>CANJOX010000091.1 GCA_947475795.1 Gemmatimonadota bacterium | reverse complement strand
TGCCATGCCGGCGGCGCGCAGCGGCGCGGCGACCGTGCTCGTGGTGGACGACGATCAGGCACTGCGCTACCTCGTGAAGCGTACCCTCAGCTCAGTGGGCTACACAGTGCTGATGGCCGAGAACGGGCCGACGGCACTGCGGCTGCTCGAAGATCTCGGCGGCGAGGTGGACCTGCTGCTGACCGATATCGTGATGCCGGAGATGTCGGGGCATCAGCTCGCGGAGCGCGGGCGGGTGATCAATCCGGATTTGCGCGTGCTGTATATGTCGGGGTACACCGAAGACGAGGTGTCGCGGCGGTCGTTGCACGATCACATGGACGCCTTCGTGCCGAAACCGTTCACGGTGACGTCGCTGACACGCGGCGTGTCGCGCGCGCTCGGCCGCGAGGATTGACCACCGTTCGCTGATTCGGGGCGACCGCCGGGAGGCTCCCCCTTCCGCGATCCGGGAATGCGCCGCATTCTCGTGGCTCGCGCGGCGGCCGATGCCGCCGACGCGCGCCTATTTCCCGTGGAGTCCCGATGTCCGTTCGCTCGATCCGGTGGCTGGCGACGATGCCGGCCGTGCTGCTGGCCGCCTGCGCGCAGCCCCCTGCCGCCGCCACGCCCGCGTCATTGCAGTTCGCCGACTATCAGCTCGTCGATCTCACGCACGCGTACAATGCGCAGACGATCTACTGGCCCACGTCACCCACGGCGTTCTCGCTCGAGACGCTGTCGAAGGGGCCGACGCCCGGCGGGTGGTATTACTCGGCCAACAGTTATGCGTCCCCCGAGCACGGCGGCACGCACCTCGATGCCCCGCTGCACTTCGGTGAGGGACAGCACGCCACCGAGCAGATTCCACTGGAACGCCTCATGGCCCAGGCGGTCGTCATCGATGTCCGTGCCGAGGCGGCGGCCGACCCCGACTTTGCGCTGCGTCGCGAGGACGTGCTGGCCTTTGAGGCGGCGCATGGCCGCATCGCGACGGGAACCATCGTCCTGCTGCGCACCGGGTGGAGTACGCGCTGGCCGAACCGGAAAGACTATCTCGGCGACGACACGCCGAACGACGCGTCGCGGCTGCACTTCCCCGCTTTCGGCGCGGAGGCGGCGCGCCTGCTGGTGGAGGAGCGCGCAGTGGCCGTGCTGGGCGCCGACGTGGCGTCGGTAGACATCGGTCAGTCGAAAGACTTTCAGGTCCACCGGATCGCGGCGGCGAAGCAGGTCCCGGGGCTCGAGAATCTCACCAATCTCGATGCGTTGCCGGCCACGGGCGCGTACGTGATCGCGCTGCCCATGAAAATCGAAGGGGGATCAGGCGGTCCGCTGCGCGCGGTCGCCATGGTTCCGCGCACGAAATAGCCGTCGCGTTCGTCCACTCCCTAGCCTGACGGAGCCAATCATGTCAGTTCGTCCCCTGCGCCTGTTCCTGCTCGCCTCACTGGTCGCTGCGGCACTCCCCGCTACGCCGTTGCCGGGCACCACGCTGTCCGGCCAATCCCCGAAGGTCACGACCTACGTGCGCTACCGCGTGGACGGCGTCACGTCGTACGGCCGCGTGGTCGGCACCACGGTGCAGCAGCTGCGGGCCGCACCGTGGCTGGACACGACACGCACCGGTCGCACGGTGCCGCTGGCCCGCGTGCAGCTGCTGGCGCCGGCTACCCCCTCCAAGGTGATCGCGGTGGGGCTGAACTATCAGACGCACCTCGGCGAGCGCTCGGCCGCCACGTATCCCGGCCTGTTCGCGAAACTACCCACCTCGATCATCGCGCACGACGAGAACATCGTGCTGCCCCCCGACGCGAACAACGCACACTACGAAGGGGAAATGGTGATCGTGATCGGCAAGCAGGCGGCGAATGTGTCCGTCGCCGATGCGAAGCAGTACGTCTTCGGCATCACCGTCGGCAACGATGTGTCGGAGCGCGACTGGCAGAAGAGTGATCTCCAGTGGTTCCGGGCGAAGGCGGCCGACACCTTCGGGCCCATGGGGCCCGTGCTGATCACCGGACTGAACTACGACGACCTGCTGCTGCAGACGCGCCTGAACGGCGAGGTGGTGCAGTCGCAGCGCACGAAAGACCTGATTTTTGATGTGGCGGCACAGGTGAGCTACATCAGCCGGTACGTGACCCTGATGCCGGGCGACGTGATTTACACCGGCACCCCGGGCACCACGAAACGCATCGTGGCCGGCGACGTGGTCGAGGTGGAACTGGAAGGCGTCGGCATCCTGCGCAATCGTGTGACACAGCGGGGCGCGCGGTAGTGCGGGTCCCGCGGCGCTGCACGCGGCGTGGTGGTGGCGGTGATCCTATCGGGAAGCAACGCGCCGTGCGGCGAGCATCCCGACGGCAATCACAAACGACAGCAGCGTGATGGGGGGCAGGTGCCCCGGCCACGTGTCGGGCTGGCTCCACGACGGATAGCCGATCGCCAGGACATGGACGGCCGTCAGGGCCAGCACCAACTGACCGGCCCCGGGGCGCAGGCTGCGGGCGCCGGTCGGCTTCGCCGGCGCCGTGGAGAGCATGTACAGCACCAGCGCCGCCACGGCGCCGGCGAGCATCGACCACTCGGCGGCGGCCGTAAAGCGGCCGTCGGCGGTATAGAGCTTCGCCAGATAGGCCGGTGACAGCACGGTCAGCGACAGCAGCAGGTGCAGCAGGACGCAGCCGAAGCCGATGGCGCCGAACGCCGCGCGCTGGGCCCCCGACACCAGTGAGGCGGCGCCCAGCATGACCAGGCCGACCACGGCAACGGCTTTGTTGGTAATGAAAACCGGCAGGCGGTCGGCTGATACGCCTCCCAGGAGCACGTAGCGGAGGACGGCATATCCCATCGCGACGAGCATGACCTGCGCGGCGACGATCCAGGAACGGCCCATGGGGTGGTCGGTACGGGTGAAGAGGGTGCCGGCAAGCGCGTCGCAGCACGGCCGTGCCATCGGGCGGTCCGAAACCGCTCGGAGGCCGCCTCGCGGGATGAAACGAGACGCAACCGTGGCCGAATTATTGACAAATCCATGCCGAGGGTCGAATCTAGTCGCGAGTCCGCCAGTCTGATTCGCGCGACGCGCCCGATTCACCGCGACCTCGATCGTGACCACGATTCGCCTGCCTCCCTTCCCGGCAGCGCGATGCGCTCCACCTCACTCCCCCGCATGGAGGTTTTGATGCGCTTCCGCCGATACGTTGGCGGCCGAGCAGTCGCCGCACTGTTCGGTGCGCTGGTTCTTGCCAGTGCGATGATGCCATTCCGTTCCGAGGCGCAAGGCGCCGTCGGGACCGTCCGCGGTACCGTTACCAATAGCGCCACCGGCTTGCCGCTGGCCAATGCGCAGATCGCCGTGCCTGGCACGATGCTGGGTGCGATCACGAACGCCACGGGCACGTTCACGCTCGCGTCGGTGCCGGCGGGCAATCAGATCATTCGGGCGCGGCTCATCGGCTACCAGCCGGTGGACAAGCCGGTGGTCGTCACGGCCGGTGGGACCGCCACGGTGACGTTCGCCCTCACGGTCAGCGCGCTGTCCCTCGACGAAGTGGTCATCACGGGTACCGGCGGATCCGCCCGTAAGCGCGAGGTCGGTAACTCCATCGCCCAGGTCAAGATCGCCGATGTGCCGGAAGTGCCCACCAATCTGTCCAACCTGCTCTCGGGCCGTCTGGCCGGTGTGACGGTCGGTGGCGGTGTCGGTAACGCCGGCAGCGGTTCCGCCATCCGTCTCCGCGGCACCACCAGCGTGTCGCTCACGAACCAGCCGCTGATCTTCATCGACGGCGTGCGCACGCGCAGTGACGAGTATCCGCGCAACGGTATCTTCACGGGTACCACCCAGCGCGGCGCCAACTCCAACTCCAGCCCGCTCAACGACATCAATCCGGACGACATCGACCGGATCGAAATCGTGAAGGGCGCGGCAGCGGCCACGCTGTACGGCACCGACGCCGCGGCCGGCGTGATCCAGATCTTCACCAAGCGCGGCGCCGGTGGCGCGGCCAAGTGGCAGGTGCGCTTCAACGGCGGCGTGAGCAGCCTGCAGAAGTTCGGCACCGACTCCGTGCCCCTGCTGTTCATGGATCCGTTCCTGCGCAACAGCGGCGGCGGCGCGATTCCGTTCCTCGACAACTATGCTGCGCGCTATGGCACGGCCATTCAGGTGTCCGGCGGCACGGGGGACAACCTCAAGTACCTGCTGTCCACCAACATCGAGAACGTCGACGGCGTGCTGCCCAACGACAAGGACCGCAAGTACCAGGTGCGCGCCAACCTCGATTTCCAGCCCATGAAGAAGCTGGCGATGAACTGGAGCAGCGCCTACACGAACAACCTGATCGACCAGACGCCGGCCGGTAACAACGCGCAGGGGCTCACCCTCAATGCCTTCCGCCGCGACCGCAACTACTTCGGCAACGCCACCCCGGACACCATCCGCAAGGTGCTGCAGCAGAAGCTGGCCTCGAACATCGATCGCCTCATCATGGGCATGACGGGTACCTGGACGCCGTTCACGCGCTTCTCCAGCCGCCTCACGGTTGGCTATGACCGCGCGGCGCTGGAAAACCGCAACGTGCGCCCGTTTGGTTTCCCGGCGGCGCCGCTGGGCGTGATTCAGAACCAGCGCTGGGCGAACACGACGCTCAGCACGGACTGGGTGAATAACTACGAGTTCGATTTCGGCGACGACCTGAAGGTCACGGCGTCGGCCGGTACGCAGTACGTCAACTCGCTCGTGGGCGACGTGGTGGCGCTGTCGGAAAACTTCGCCTCGCCGTCCGACCCGACGGTGGCCAGCGGTGCCATCAAGAACGCCGACGAAAATCGTCAGCGCGTGATCACCGGCGGCGCCTTCGGTACGGCGCTCATCGGCCTCAAGAACCGCTACTTCCTGACCGTCGGCGGCCGTCTCGACGGCAACAGCGCCTTCGGTAAGGATTTCGGCCTCCAGTTCTACCCGAAGATTTCCGGCTCGTGGGTGCTCTCGGAAGAGTCGTTCTGGAAGGAGAACTACGGCACGCTCAAGCTGCGCGGCGCCTACGGCTCCGCCGGTCGCGCGCCGGGCGCCTTTGCCGCCGTGCGGACCTACAGTCAGGTGGGCTGGGGCACGGCCACGGCGGTGCGCCCGCTCAACGTCGGCAACCCGGACCTCGGCCCCGAGCGCACCACGGAGCTCGAGCTCGGCTTTGACCAGACGCTGTTCAGTGGTCGCACGTCGCTCGACTTCACGTACTTCAACGCTACCACGACCGACGCGCTGTTCAGCGTGCGGTCGGTGCCCAGCCTCGGCTTCCTGAACAACACGCTGTCGAACGTCGGTGAGATGCAGAAGTCGGGCGTCGAGCTGGCGCTCAACCATGACATCATCAATCGCGAGAACTTCGGCCTCAAGGCCGGGTTGAACGTCAGCACGAACAACAGCAAGGTCGTCAGCCTCGGCGGCGCGCCGTCCTTTGCCGTTGGCAACTCGGGCTGGGTGGTGGAAGGCAAGCCGGCCCCGGTGGTGCGCGGCAAGATCATCCGCAACGCCGACGCCCGCGGCGTCGCACCGGATACGTCGTCCAACTACGACTTCGGTCCGAGCCAGCCCACCAAGATCATCGGTGGCAACATCAACATCCGCGGCTGGAAGAACATCAGCCTCTCGGTGCGTGGTGAATATCAGGGCGGTGCCTACATCGAAGAGGGGGCGTCCTTCAACGCGCTCTCCCGCTCGGTGCTGTGGCCCACCTGCTTCGACGCCTACGCCAACATCGCGGCCGGCAAGCCGATCACGGTGCGTGAGAACCTCACGTGCATCCCGGCCAACGTCCGCACGGACATGTTCATTTTCAAGGCGGACTTCTTCCGCATCCGTGACATCTCCCTCACGGTGCCGCTCGGCAAGCTGATTCCGCGCACCGCGAACAGCACCTTCGTCTTCTCGGCGCAGAACATCCTGCGCACGAACTTCGGCATGCCGCTGTTCGACCCCGAAATGACGAACAACGACTCGTTCAACGCGACCGTGCGCGGTATCAACGAACAGATTCCGGCGCCCGCAATTTTCCAGATGTCTCTCCGTATCTCTTACTGAGGAATGTGCCGATGCTCATGACGATTTCCTCAGGGCGCGTGACGATGCCCCGCCGCGTGCTCCGGGCGGCAGCCCCGCTCGCGATCCTCGCCGGCCTCTCGGGCTGCGCGCTCGACGCCATCAACCCCGGTCCGATCCAGGCGGACGCGCTCAACGCGCCGACGGCGCTGGGCTCGCTGGTCAACGGCGCAGGCCGTGATCTGGCCGAGGCGCTCAACTGGACGTCCTACACCGGCGCTGCGGCCGCACGCGAGATCTTCCCGGGTGGCTCCACCGGGTCGTTCGGTATCTCGGTGCAGCAGCAGAACGGCAAGCTCACCGACGACGACGGTGGTACCTGGTGGGACTTCTCCCAGCGCGCACGCTGGACGTCCGAAGACGCGGTCACCCGCGCCAAGACGTCCCTCGGCGCGGCGTCCGCGACCAGCGCCACGCTGGCGCAGGCGCTCCTCTGGGCCGGCTTCTCCAACCGCCACCTCGGTGAGAACTTCTGCGAAGGGGTGATCAACGGAGGAGCGCCGGGACCGCACACCGTGTACTTCGAGCGCGCCGAGACCTACTTCACCGAAGCGATCACGGTCGCGACGGCGGCGAACAACACCGCGCTCACGCAGGCGGCCACGGCCGGCCGCGCCTCGGTGCGCCTGCTGCGCAACAACCCGACGGGCGCGGCTACGGATGCCGCGGCGGTTCCCAGCACGTTTGTGTACCGCATGCCGTACTACCAGAACGAACTCGATCAGTACAACCGTATCTTCTGGGCCAGCGCGAACCAGCCGTATCGCGCGCACACGGTGTGGAACACGCCGATCGAGGCGTATCGCCGGGCCACGCGTGACCCGCGTGTCCCGTACGACAGCAGCCTCACGGTGTTGGTCGGTGACGCGGCGGTTGGCGCCCTCGGGCGCGTGCGGTGGTATTTCCAGACCAAGTATCCCACGCTGACCTCGCCGATCAACCTGGCCTCTGGCTGGGAAATGCGGCTGGTTGAAGCCGAGGCCAAGCTGATCGCTGGTGATGTGGCCGGGGCACTTACCTCGATCAATGGACGGCGCACGTCGTTGTCGCTGGCCCCGGTCACGGCCACGAACGCCACGGAAGCGTGGGCGGCGCTCAAGCGCGAGCGTGGTATCGAGTTGTGGCTCGAGGGACGTCGTCTCGGCGACCTGCGTCGCTGGGCGGCGCTCAGCCGCCCGGGTGCCCTCGATCCCAAGGAAGAACTCCCGGGTCGCGACATGTGCTTTGCGACGCCGTTGTCGGAAAAGCAGACGAACACCAACTTCCCGCGCTGATGTGATGGTGCCGCTCCGCGGCACCGGCGTGTGTTGATGCTTGACGTGGCGCTCCGATTCCGGGGCGCCACGTTTGTCTTCCTCCCAACCCGACCCAGGAGATGCAGTCCATGCGATTGCCCGTTCTCACGGTACTGGCCCTGTTCCTCGCGGGCACGCGAGCGCAGGCGCAGCCGACCGCCGCACCGCCGGTGTTCATCGACGAACTCACGTGGACCGAAATCCGCGACCGGATGCGTGCCGGCACCAAGACCGTCATCATCGGCACGGCGGGGCAGGAGCAGAAAGGCCCCCACATGGTGACCGGTGAACACAAGTACGTGCTGCAGCACACCACCGAGCGCATTGCCCGCACGCTTGGCGATGCGCTGGTGGCGCCCATCATCACGTACGTGCCGGAAGGCAGCTGGGACACTCCGCTCCGCGGCCACATGGCCAAGGCGGGCTCCATCACGCTGCCCGAAGACCGGTTCATCGACCTGCTCCTGCATGCCGCCAAGAGTCTGCAGGCCGGTGGCTTCACGACGTTCATTCTGCTGGGCGACTCCGGCGGCAATCAGAACGGCATGAAGGCGGCCGCCGATCAGCTGAACGCGGCGTGGAAAGACCGCGGCGCGCGCGCCCTGTTCATCGGGGACTACTACACGAAGTCGAGCGCGGACATCCGCACCTATCTGGGTGGGCTCGGCTTCTCGATGGACGAGATCGGTAGCCACGCCGGCATGGTGGACACCTCGGAACTGCTTTTCGTGAATCCGGCGCTCGTGCGGCGCGACCGACTTGCTCCGGGCGGCGGCTCTCCGGATAGCGGCGTAAGCGGCGATCCGACCAAGGCCACGGCGGTGCTCGGCAAGGCCCTCGTGCAGATCAAGATCGACAATGCGCTGGCGCAGATCCGTGCGTCGCGCGCCACCGCCGGAGGTTTCTGATGCGCAAACTCGTACTCTCCACCCTGCTCACGATCGGCGTCGCGCCGATCCTCGATGCCCCGCTGGGCACGGTACTCCGGGCGCAGGAGCGTCCCAATCTGCTGGCCGCTCCGTATCTCGAGGCGATGACGTGGACCGAAATCCGCGACGCCATTCAAGGCGGAAAGCGTGTGGCGATCGTACCCACGGGCGGTACCGAGCAGAACGGTCCGCATATGGTGATGGGCAAGCACAATTACATCGTGACGTTCGCCGCGGGGCAGATCGCGCAGCAACTCGGGAATGCGTTGGTGGCCCCGACCGTGCAGTACGTGCCCGAGGGTGACTACACGCGCCCCGGATTCGGCGACAAGCCCGGTGTGATTTCCCTGCCGTCTCCCAGCTACGACCGGTTGCTCGATGCGGCGGTCCGCTCGTTGAAGGTGCACGGCTTTACGGACATCCTGCTGATCGGGGACAGCGGTGGCAATCAGGCCGGTCTCACGGCCGTCGCCAACGCGCTGAACGCCGAATGGGCCGGTACCGGAGTGCGGGTGTACGCGCTGGTGGATTACTACCAGAAGGGGCGCATCCAGATCCGCGACTACCTGAAGGCCACCTACGGTTGGGATGAGCAGATGGTTGGCTCACACGCCGGCACCAGTGATACGTCGCAGTTGCTGTACGTATTCGGCGACGGGATCCGGCTCGACAAGCTCATGCCCAACGGTGGCAGCCCGGATGCCGGCGTCACCGGCGATCCCACGAAGGCCTCGGCGGCTATTGGCAAGATCGCCGTGGACCAGAAGGTGAACGCCGCGCTGGCGCAGTACCGCGCCTTGAAGGGCGGCACGCCGTAGTTCCGTCCCGAGGTCAGTGGCACCACAGACAAACGCCCCGCCGCAACCATCGTTGCGGCGGGGCGTTTGTCTGTCGTCGATCAAGCGCACCAGGTCCCGGAGGACCTGGGAGCGGTCAGAGTCCGAAGCTCAGGCGGGCGTACATGTAGCGGCCGTTGAAGCCGAACGGCGAGAGGCCGGAGAAGCGGTACACGCCGTACGTGCCCTGGCCGCCATAGCCGGCCGCGACGTCGCCAAGATCCTTGATGGCGTCCGGGTACACGTCGAACACGTTGTCCGAGCCGAGCGTGAGCGTGGCGCGCTTGAGCAGCTTGTACGACGCGCTGATGTCGGTGATGAACTTCGGGCTGAGCACCAGATCCGGCACCTGACGTGCCGTACCCGTGGCCAGCGCCTGCACGCCCGTCACCTGCCCGAAACGCTGACCACGCAGCGAGAGCGACAGATCGCCCTTCTCGTACGTGCCGTTCAGCACGAGGTTGTTGCGCGGCTGACCCACTTCGATGCGGCCACGCTCGGCGCGACCGAACAGCGTTTCGTTCAGGTTGCCCAGCTGCGCCGGCGTGTTCACCACGACCTTCGTGACCTTGGTCTTGTTCTGGTTGTAGCCGGCCGTGAGGCGCACGATGCCGTTGGCCTTGAGGTCCAGGCCGTAGTTCACCACGACGTCGAGACCCTTGGTCTTGGTGTTGATGGCGTTCGTGAAGTAGCGTCCGCCGCCCACGCCCGTGAGGCCGTTCTGGGCGAAGAAGTTGACGACGCCCGTGCCGATGAAGTTTTCGGAGAGCACAACACGATCGCTGATCGCGATGTCGTAGTAGTCCGCGGTCACCGTGAGGCTCTTCGTGGGCTGCATCGTCACGCCGGCGCTCAGGTTGACTGAGCTTTCCGGCTTGAGATCGGAGGCGCCGAGCAGACGCGCTTCCTTGCTGTCCACGGGCAGCGTCTTGATGTCCACCGGGAGACCGTTCACGAAGGTCGTGGCGGTCGACGTGAAGTAGCTCTGCTGCAGCGACGGTGCGCGGAAGCCGGTCGACGCGGCGCCACGGATGGCGAACTTGTCGGTGGCGGCAAAGCGGGAGGTCAGCTTGCCCGTCGCCTTCGAACCGAAGTCGCTGAAGTTCTCGAAGCGCGCCGCTGCGCCCACCATCCACTTGGCGGTCAGATCGCTTTCGACGTCGAGGTAGGCCGCGCCGGCCGTCCGCGAGCGGTCC
>CANJOX010000090.1 GCA_947475795.1 Gemmatimonadota bacterium | reverse complement strand
TCCCCTTCTCGTGGGCCGCACGCCCACCCTTGCTGGCAATTTCTTTCTGTCGAGCTGGATCCATTGACGCGAATCCGCGTCGGCTCTTTCCGGTCATATGCCCCCCGGCCATCCGGATGAGTACTAGGTGCGGCGGGCTCGCGTGAGACGGTGTGGTACCGTTGCCACAGAAAGCCAACCGCGGGGATTGTGCGACATATCCTATGCAAACCTCAGGCCGCCGTTTCGCGTGACCGCCGATCCGCCCCGCCGAGAGCCGCGCGCGGGGCCCGGACGCGCGCCCGTGGCCCCGGCCCGCACCGAAATCCGCACCGTCCCGCCTATATTCCAGACATGCCCCTGCTCGTGCGATTTCTCGGCACCGCCGCCTCCCGACCCACCGTGGAACGCGGGGTCAGTTCCCTCGCTGTCATTCGGGAGGGACAGACCCTGCTGTTCGATTGCGGTGAAGGGACGCAGCGCCAAATGATGCGCTACGGCATCTCGTTTGCCTTCGACGATCTCTTTTTTTCGCACGTCCATTCAGACCACATCCTGGGACTGACCGGGCTCATCCGGACGATGGCGTTACAGGGCAGGACCGAACCATTACAGCTCTGGGGACCGCGTGGCGCAGGCAAAACGTTGCGCCAATGCATCAGTCTCGGTGGCGACCGTGCAACGTTTCCGGTGAACATCACCGAGCTCGACGCTGGCGAGTCGGTGCGGCGGCCGGAGTATCGGATCGACAGCTTTGGCGTGTCGCACGGGCCATCCCAGTCGATCGGTTACGCCATCGTGGAGGAAGAGCGCCTCGGGCGCTTCAATCCGGATCTGGCGCGCGCGATGGGGATCCCCGAGGGGCCACTCTGGGGGCGCATTCATAAAGGGCAGTCGATCACGCTGGACGACGGCCGCACGATCGAGCCGTCCGTGCTGGTGGGTGAGCGTCGCCGTGGACGCCGCATCGTGATCACGGGCGACACGCGCCCCTGCGCCGCCACCGTCGAGGCATCGCAGGACGCCGATCTGCTCATTCACGAGGCGACCTTTGCCGACGAGGAGGCCGCGCGGGCGCTCGAGACCGGCCACAGCACGGCCCGCGAGGCGGCCGAGGTGGCCCGGCGCGCCGGTGCCCGTCGTCTGGTCCTCACCCACATCTCCGCCCGCTACTCGCGAGACGCCCACGAGCTGGAGCGTGAGGCGCGCTCGGTGTTCCCCCGCACCAGCATCGCCCGCGACGGCACCGAGATCGAGCTATCGCTGACCGAAGAGCTGGCGGGTTCCGCGGAGCTAGAGAGTGACGCGCTCGCGGGGTGAGCCGAGCGCGGTCACCGTCACTTTGCCAGCTGCTTGAGCCGCCGCAGGCTCGGCACACGCCATGCCACCGTGGCGACCACCACCAGCGTGGCCACGCCACCAACCACGACGGCGGTCACGGCGCCCCACCAGCGCGCCGTGAGTCCTGATTCGAACGACCCGATCTCGTTCGACGACCCGATGAAAATCTGATTCACCGACGACACACGCCCGAGCAGTGCTTCGGGGGTGCGAATCTGCAGCATCAGAGAGCGGATCACGACGCTGACCATGTCGAACGCGCCCGCGAGCGCGAGCGCCGCCAGCGACAGCCAGAGGCTGCGACTGAGGCCGAACACAATCGTGCAGGCGCCGAATCCCGTCACCGAGATCAGCAGATTGCGCCCCGTATGCGCGAAGGGCGGCCAGCGCGTGAGCAACACACTGGTGACCACCGCGCCGACGGCTGGCGCCGCCCGCAGCAGTCCCAGCCCCGAGGGACCGGTGTGCAGGATTTCGGCGGCGAACACCGGCAGGAGGGCGATGGCCCCGCCGAAGAGCACCGAGAACAGGTCGAGCGTGAGGGCCGAGAGCAGCAGGGGTTCGCCGAGCACGAAGCGGAGCCCGCCGGTAATCGAGCGCAGGATCGGCTCGTCGGTGACTTCGCGCACGGGTGACCGATGGCGGATCGTCAGGAGCGCGCCGACCGCGAAGGCCATCAGCACGGCATCGACGGCGTAGCCCAGCGTGGTGCCGCCGACGGCATAGAGCGCTCCGCCCAGCGCGGGGCCAAGCACAGCGGCCAGCTGCCAACTGCCGGTGCGCCACGTGATGGCGCTGCTGAACAGCGCGCGCGGAATGAGCTCGGCGCTCAGCGCCTGCCGCGCCGGCTGGAGAAAGGCGCGCGCCAGGCCACTCGCCACAATCACCCCGTAAATCGCGCGGACGCGCTCGGGAGCCGTGAGGGCGATGTCGCCGATGGGGGCGGGGTGGGCCAGCCACCAGAGCCCGAGGGAGCACAGCACGAGCACCGAGAGGGCGATCAGCGCGATGCGGCGCCGGTCATGCGAATCGGCTACGTGGCCGGCGAACAGCGACATGCTGATGGCCGGGATTGCTTCGGCGAGCCCCACGATGCCAAGGGCCAGCGGATCACGGGTGAGGTCGTAGATCTGCCATCCCACGACCGTGCCTTGGATCTGGATGCCGAGCGTCAGCGTGAACAGCGCCAGGATGTAGCGGCGGAAGTTCGGGATGCGGAGCGCGGCGTACGTGTCCTTGGGGAGCTCAGGCGTTGGTCGGTCGGGCATGGACCGAAGATAGCGAACGGGCCCGACCGGCAACCATCACCGCGTGCTTATCGGTGCAGAACCAGCCCGATACCGGCGAAGTAATCGCGGGACCCCGCCGTCTTCGGCCCGAGCCCGCCGCGCAGGTCGAGCTGGACGTCAGGGCTGAGCAGGAGGGTGAAGCCGCCATTCACGTACTTCTGCACCACATCCGAGCCATCCTGCGGCGCGAAGGCGAACGCCTCGGTGTACGCGCCCACGCGCTCGCTCACCGCGAAGGAGAACGAGCCGCTGCCCGCGTATTCGGTGAAACTCCGCGTGCCGTCGAACGGACGGCCGATGTTGATGTTGCTGGCAAAGCCCACGCGATCGGTGATGGTCCAGGCGCCGAGCAGCTTCACTTCCGGCTGCGCCCGGCCGGCGCTGAACGCCGCGGCCCCGCTCGGGACCGTGGTGTGGGCGATGAACGAGAACGCCGGCTTCCACGACGGGCCGTCCGGCCCTTCGAGCACCTTGATCTTGAAGCCCACGGCGGCATCCTGCATGCCGCTGGTCACCACGCCGGCCGTCTTCTCCCGCACAAACGAATTGCCGGTCAGTCGCAGCTCAACGCGTGGGGTGAGGCCGGCGCGCACCAGCACTTCACCGATTGCATTGCTTTTGGTCTCCCCTTCGCGGGAGAGCGTCTGTCCCGCCTCGAGTTGCACGTGCCGTGGCGCGATGCTCTGGGTGCTTTCCGTGAAATCAGGACGATCCGACACCAGGGGATCACGCCCCTTCAGGGACGCACAGGCGGACAACAACAGAACGCAACTGCCGAGCGGCAGGAAGGAACGCAGCAACACTGGGGGGACTCCGGAGAAACGGGCGAGAACGCGTGTCCGCGTCTTCGCGGAATCACTTCTCCGGTGAGTATCGGCGGCGGATGACGGGAGCTTTAGAGCACCGTTTCACCAACGGCCCCTGGCTGCGTGGGTTGCGTGCCGTCGCCGTCACGGGCGGCGCACGAACGCCGCCGTGCGCCGCGTGGCCGCGTACCCGCCCGTGGGCACCGGGGTGGTGCGCGGGCGGAAGCGGGCGCGTGTGATCAGGCCGTCGAGGGCGGTCGAGACGTCGAAGGCGCGCGACAGGGCCGCGCGGGCCGTGCTGTCGATCGACGGCGCATCAAGCGGAATCAGCTGGTAGGCCGGTGCGGCGACGGTGGCGATCGGCCACTCGCGCGTCTGACCGATCGCGCCGCCGATCAGCACCAGCGCCAACGCATCACCGGCGTTGGCCGGGCGTGCCGCGACCGCGTACTTCTGGCGGTCCCAGCGCACGCGCACGGAATCCCGCTCCCACTCGGGCAACGTGGCGCGCACCGCCGCCCACCACACCGGCTCGGTCACCGCGATCGGCGGCAGATACAGCGCCAGCGCCTCCCCGTCGGTCCCGTGTCCCGGCACCATGAAGGCGACCGCCGGATCGCGATCGATGTCCGTGATGCCAAAGCTCTCCGCCTCGAACCGGAAGCTGTCCAGCGTCTCGCTCGCCACCGAGGCGCGCGCATCGCCGGCACTCCCGGCCGACCGGATTGAATCCACGAGCTGCGCGAAACTCGCGCGCGCCGCCGCCACGACGCGCGTGGCTTCGGTGGCACCGATCAGCGCCTCCAGCGACACCGCCGCGCCGGTACGGACGTCGACCACCAGCCGCCGTCCGTCGTGCCGATGCGGCGGCCCGTCATCACGATCGACGTTGAGCAGATGTTCGATGGTGAGGTAGGGCCCGTGGACGTCGATGATCTCGATCTCGTCGTTCACCACCGTGCGCGGATCGTCCGGCGCCTCTTCGTCGGCGGGGTCGAGTTCGGTGTCGCGCGGGTGCGCCCGCCGCCAGCGCGCGAGGTCGCGCATCACCGTGCTGTCTCCGAACAGCACGACGCTGTCCCGGCGCTGCACGTCGCGCGACCAGAGCTGCACGCTCGCGAACGACGCATCGGGATACTCGGCGCCATCCTCGCTCAGGAACACCTCGAACAGCCGTCCGTCCACCTGCGTGAGCAGCATGGGCGCACTGCGGACCCGCATGCCGTCGTCGCCGCTCCGCACCCAGTAGGTTGAGTCGCCGGCCGCAAAGAGGAATTCGGCCCGCGGCAGGACCTGCCCGCGGGTGGCCGTCTCACCGCACGCCGCGGCGGCACCGGCGGCCAGCACGGCGACGAGCGTGGTGAGACGAGACATGCTCAGGCCGTCCCCCTGACGAGTGCGCGGACGCCATCGACCAGCCGCGCGATTTCATCGGCGGTGGTGTAGCAGGAGCAGCCGGCCCGGACGAGTCCTTCGTGCGCAAGGCCGAGCCGACGCGCCACCGTGGTGGCGTAGAAGTCACCGTGCGACACATACACGCCGCGTGGCGCCAGGAATTGCGCCACCTGTTCCGACGCGATGCCCTGCACGTGAAACGACAGCGTGGGCGTGCGCGCCGTGCCCGGCGGCGGCCCGAACACGGTCACGCCCTCGATGGCATGGAGGCCATCCCACAGCTGCTGCAGCAGCGCGTCGCCGCGCGCGTGCAGCGCGTGCATCACCGACGCGAGGCGCGCGCGGCGCGTGCCCTCGGGCCCCGCCAGCGAGGCCAGAAAGTCGACGGCCGCCGCCGCCCCCACGATCCCCTCGTGGTTCTGCGTGCCGGTTTCGAGGAGTTCGGGGACGTAGTCGGGGGCCGGCTCGAGGCGCGGCACATCGAGCGCCGCCGTGGCCGCGTGCCGTCCGTAGCAGATGCCGATGTGCGGCCCGTAAAACTTGTAGGCGCTGCACAGCAGGAAATCGGCGCCGATCGCGGCCGCGTCCACGAGGGCGTGCGGCGCATAATGCACCGCATCGACCACCGTGATCGCCCCGGCCGCCTTGGCCAGCGCCACCATGGCGGTCACGTCACTGATGGTACCGAGGCTGTTGGACGCGGCGCCGATGGCCACCACCTTGGTGCGCGGCGACAGCAGCGACGCCAGCGCGCCCTCCTCGTGGCGATACGTGACCAGATCGAGCGGGATCCAGCGCAGCACGGCCCCTCGTTCCTTCGCCAGTGCCTGCCACGGCGCCACGTTGGCGTGATGGTCCAGCTCCGTCACGATGATCTCGTCCCCGGGCGAGAGCGCCCGTCCGATCGCGCGCGCCACGTGGAAGAGGATCGTCGTCATGTTCGCGCCGAACGAGATCTCGCCGGGCGTGCCGCCGAGAAAATCCGCCAGCGTGACCCGCGCCGCCGCCAGCAGCGCGTCGGTCTCGATGCTCGTGGGGTAGGCCCAGTGCGTGTTGGCGTTGTGGTGCAGCAGGTAGTCGGTCATCGCGGCCGCGACCACACGGGGCACCTGTGTCCCGCCGGGGCCATCGAAGAAGGCCACCGGCTGTGCGCCCTCGTGGCGCGCGAGCGCGGGGAAATGAGCGCGGATGTCCCCCACCGACGCGACGGTCATGCGGAGCGCCCCCCGATCTGCGCCCCGCCCAGGCGCTCGACGACCTGCACCACCTCGACGTGATCGGCCGCCTCGCCCAATTCCTGGTGGGCCATGCGGAACAGCTCCGCCGTGAGCTGCAGCAGCGGCGACGGCACCTGCTGCTCGCGCGCCAGTTCGGCGGCAATGCCGACGTCCTTGTCGAGCAGCGCCAGCCGGAAGGTGCGCGGGAAAGCCCGCGTGAGCACGCGCTCCGGAAAGAGATTCATGCTGGCGTTCGAACGGCCGCTCGAGGCGTTGATCACGTCGAGGGCGAGCTCCGACTTCACCCCGGCCTTTTCGAGGGCCACCAGTCCCTCCGCAGTCCCCCACAGGTGCATGGCGAGCAGCGCGTTGTTCACCGCCTTCAGCGCGTCACCGGCGCCCACCGCCCCACAGTGCACGATGCGCTTGCCGAAGCAGGCCAGCACGGGGTGCACGCGCTCGAGCACGGCTTCGTCACCACCCACCATCACCGTGAGCGCCCCCTGCTGCGCGCCGACGACGCCCCCCGACACCGGCGCGTCGAGAAAGCCGATCCCGCGCTCGGCCAGCCGCTCCGCCATGCGTCGCGACGTGGCACTGTCGCCGGAGGTGCAATCCACGAGCACCGCGCCGGCGGCCATGGTGGCCAGCAGCCCATCAGGCCCGTCGAGCAGCGCCTCCACGTGGCGCGACACCGGCAGGCACGTGATCACCACATCAGCGCCACGCGCCGCGTCGGCGGGCGTGAGGGCATGCCGCACGCCAAGCTCCCCGGCCAGCGCCGCGGCCGTGGCCGTGGTGCGGTTCCAGAGCGCCAGATCGACATCGGGGCGCGCGAGGTGGCGGGCCATGGGGGCACCGATGGCGCCGAGTCCGAGGAAGGCAACGCGAGGCATGCGAGACGGGTCGAGGGAGCAAGACGCCGGCCATCGGCCGGTTGAGCTGACGGGGGCGATGGTGGAGATTGAAAGATGACACGGCAACGGATCCACGTGCACCTCGACGGCCTGGTGGCGGTTCACGCCGTCCGCGCGGTGTGGACGGCGCTGGCCGCTGTCCCCGGCATCGTCGGGGCGGAGGTCACCATGGCCGGCGCGGTCCTGGAGGTGGAGGGGGCGCTCGACCGGGGGGCGCTCGACGCCGCCCTCGATGCGGCCGGCGTGACGGTGCGCGCCCTGCATGTGGAGGCGCGCGTCCTGCCCGTTCTGTGACCGGACGCGGCTTCTTCCCGTGCCGTTGTGCGGCTAACTTGACGGCCAAACCGAAGCCCTCCCGCTGATGTCACCTCACGCCAACGAAGACCGGCCGCTTGCGGCGCTGATCGTGCCGGATCTTCTCGAGCTGCTCGAGGAGCACCCGGAGAGTATCGGGCCGCAAACGGAAGAGATGCACCCGGCCGACCTCGCGGACATCGCGGAGGCGCTGCCGGAGGGCATGGTGCGCGCGTTCCTCGCGGCGCTGCCGAAGGAGCGCGCCGGCGAGGTCCTCGAGTACCTCGACGAGCAGCTGCGTACGATGGTGCTCGAAGAGCTGACCGCGGTCGAAGCGGCGTCGCTCATGTCGGAGATGACCCCCGACGAGCGCGCGGACGCCCTCGAAGAGCTCGACGAGGAAACGGCCGACGAGATCCTGGCGGAATTCGAGCCCGCGGACAAGGCGGAAACCGAACGCCTGCTCGAGTACGACCCGTACACCGCCGGTGGTCTCATGACCACCGAGTTTGTGTCGGTTGACGAGAATCTGACCGCCGAGGAAGCATTGGTGGCGGTGCGCGCCATGTCGCGCGCCGGCCGCCGCGAGGCGATGTACACCGTCTACACCGTGGATCGTAACGGCCGGCTGCGCGGCGTGCTGTCGCTGCGCGAGTTGCTGGCGTCGCCCGACGGGACCCCGCTCAGCGAACTGGCGTGGAGCGAGGTGGTGAGCGTCGCGCCCGACATGCTGCAGGAAGAAGTCTCGCAGATCACGTCGAACTACGATCTCGTGGCGCTGCCGGTGGTCGATGCGGACAAACGGTTGCTGGGCGTCGTCACGGTCGATGACGTCATCGACGTCATCCAGGAAGAACAGACCGAGGACGCACAGAAGTTCGGCGGCATGGAGGCGCTCGAAGAGCCCTACATGCAGATCGGCCTGTGGCAGAACGTGCGCAAGCGCGGCGGCTGGCTGGCCGTGCTGGCGATCAGCGAGATGTTCACCGCGTCGGTGATGGCGCGCTACGAAAGCGACCTGGGGCGCGTCCTGCTGCTGTCGCACTTCATCCCGCTGGTCATGAGCTCCGGTGGCAACTCGGGGTCACAGGCCACGTCGCTGATCATCCGCGCGATGGCGCTGGGCGAAGTAACCATCGGGGATTGGTGGCGGGTGGTTTTGCGTGAGATCCCGGCCGGGATCATTCTCGGCCTGTTGCTCGGCGCCATCGCCTTCGCGCGCATTCTCGTGTGGAACGCCATGGGGCTCTACGACTACGGGCCGTATTCGTTCATGATCGCGGTCACCGTCGGGCTCGCGCTGGTGGGGATCGTGCTGGTGGGCTCGCTGACCGGCTCGATGCTTCCCTTCCTGCTCAAACGGTTCAATTTCGACCCCGCCTCGGCGTCGGCCCCGCTCGTGGCCACGCTGGTGGACGTGTCCGCCATCAGCATCTACTTCGGCATCGCCTACTCTCTGCTCAGCGGCACGCTGTTGTGACGCGTCGGCTTCCCGAGGCATCGCCGCGGGATGCGCTGCGGGCGACGCTGCTGATCGTGTTGAGTGCCTGCTGCTTCGGCAGCATCTCGCCGCTCACGGTGATCGCGACCAGCCGTGGCATGGAACTCGAGGCGCTGCAGGCATGGCGCTACGGCACCAGCGCGGTCGTACTGGTGGCCTACGGCTGGTGGCGGCGCACGCCCGGCCGCGTGGGCGTGGTGCCGTGGTGGCATCCGCGCATTCTGCTGATCGCGGGGGGTGGGCAGGCCGCCGTGGCCACCCTGGCGCTGGCGGCGCTGCGCTGGATCCCGGCGGCCACCGCCTCGTTTCTGTTTTACACGTTCCCGGCGTGGGTCACGCTGATCGCGGCCCTCCGCGGCATCGAGCCCATTGACCGCACGCGGGGGGTCGCGCTGGCGCTGGCCCTGGGGGGGATCGGGTGCATGGTGGGCGCACCCAGCGCGGCCTCGCTGCACCCGCTGGGGGTGATGGCCGTGCTCTCGGGCGCCCTGGTGTACGCGCTGTACATCCCCGTGCTCGGGGCGCTGCAGCGCGACCGCGCCGCGCTGGATGTGGCGCGGGCCATCGCCGTGGGGGGCGCCGCCCTGTTCACCACGTGGGCCTCGGTCAGCGGCGCGCTGTTCACCGCGCCCGGATTCGTCCCGGCGGGCGCGGGCATCCTGCAGGGGCTGCTGTCGGCGGTGTCGTTTCTGGCCTTTCTGGCGGGGCTGCGCGTGCTCGGGCCGGTCCGCGCCTCGATCACCTCCACGGCCGAGCCGTTCTGGACCACCATGCTGGGCGTACTGTTACTTCACCAGCCCATCGGCGCCGGTACATTGCTCGGCGGAGTGGCGATCATGGGTGCCGTCCTGCTGCTGCAGCGACCCACCGTGGCGCGTCCCCCCGCCCGATCGTCGGCAGCGGATCGTTAGAGACCGGACCTTTTCCTTCGGAATGACACGCACGGTATGGCAAAAATTCTGGTGACCGGCGCCGCGGGCTTCATCGGCTACAGCACCACCGAGCGGCTGCTCGCGCGCGGTGATGAGGTCGTCGGGCTCGACAACGTGAACGATTACTACGACCCGACGCTGAAAGAGGCGCGGCTGGCCCGGCTGGCGGATAAGCCTGGGTTCCGCCTGTTCCGGATGGAACTCGGTGACCGCGACGGCGTGGACCGGCTCTTCCGCGAGGAGCGCTTCGACCGCGTGATCCACCTCGCCGCGCAGGCGGGCGTGCGGTATTCCATCACGAATCCGCACACGTACATCGACAGCAACCTCGTGGGGTTCCTGCACATCCTCGAGGGATGCCGGCATCATGGCGTGCAGCACCTCACGTATGCGTCGTCGTCCAGCGTGTACGGGGCGAATACGGCGATGCCGTTCTCGGTGCACCAGAACGTGGACCATCCCGTGTCGTTGTACGCGGCCACGAAAAAGGCGAACGAGCTGATGGCGCACACGTACAGCCATCTGTACCGGCTTCCCACCACCGGCCTGCGTTTCTTCACGGTGTACGGGCCGTGGGGACGCCCCGACATGGCGATGTTCCTGTTCACGAAAGCCATTCTCGAGGGGAAGCCGATTGACGTGTTCAACCACGGCCGGATGCGCCGCGACTTCACGTACATCGACGACATCGTGGAAGGGGT
>CANJOX010000089.1 GCA_947475795.1 Gemmatimonadota bacterium | reverse complement strand
TTCGAGTCACCCATCGGCGAGCCGTAGATGATCATCGTCTTGTCGAGCATGTTGCCGTCGCTCTCCTGAATGCCCTTGAGCTTGTCCAGGAAGTACGGCAGCATCGAGACGTGGTACTTGTTGATCATGTTGAAGTCCTTCACGCCGCGCTCGGTACCGCCATGGTGCGACGCCGGGTGGAACGGCTTGTCCGTGCCGCTCTCCGGATACGTCCGGCTGGATCCGTCGCGTCCCATCTTGAACGAGAACACGCGCGTGATGTCGGCGGCGAACGCCAGCGCCTGGATGTCGAACATCAGCTTCACATGCTCGGCAAACGAATCGGGCACACCGGCCGGCGCTTCGGGGAGCTGGCGCGGGTCACCGCTGGAGTTGCGCGCTTCCACCATCTGGATGCGACGCTCGACTTCGCGGATATCCTCGAGGTACTTGTCGAGGCGATGGCGGTCGTCGGGACCGAGGTTGACCTTGAGCGACGACATCTCGCCCGACACGAAGTCGAGGATGCTGCGCCGCGTGCGACGGCGCTCGGCGCGCTCGGCGCTGCTGCCTCCCACGCCGAACAGCTTCTCGAACGCCACGCGCGGATCGCGGATCACCGGCAGCGGCTCCGAGGGCGACGACCAGCTGATGGAGTCGGTGTACACGCAGGCATAACCGTACGCGCAGCCACCCGCCTGGTCCACATTCTCGATGCACAGCTGCATCGACGGGATGGGCGTGTCCTGCCCGAAGCGCTTCGCATACAGCTGATCGAGCGACGTGCCGACGCGTACGTCGGAGCCCTCGGTCTGCTTGGCGTGCGCCTGCGTCAGGAACGTCGCGCTGGAGCGGAAGTGATCACCGCCGATCTCGTTGGGCGACGACGGCTCCGCCTCACGGACGTCGGTGTTGCTGATGATCGTGAGATAGTCGCGGTAGGCCTCGAGCGACGACATGGCCGTCGGCGAGAGATCGAACTGCTTGCCGGCCGCCGCTGGCGACCAGAGGTTGAGCTTCGAGCCGAGTTCGTTGCAGCCGGCCGCGCCGTGCACCATTTCAATGGCCACGAGGCGAGGCGCCTTGTTCGCGAGGAGGCGCGACCCACGACCCGTGGGGATCATGGCGTCGAGATACGGCAGCGCGATCGTGGCGCTGAGGTTCTGCAGGAACTGCCGGCGGGGCATCGCCTTGCCGCTCAGAAAATACATGGTATGACTCCGGTCTCGTGTGCGGTCGTGTACGAAATGAGTATCAGCGGCCCCCGCGCACTGACGGCGCGCGGGTCCCCGAGTCAGCCTGCTCCATCACTTTCCTTGAGCGGAACGCGTCGCTCTTCACGACGCCCACGATGAAGTCCTGCATCCGGTAATTCCCGGCCTTCACCTGCGCTTCGATCTTCCGCACCGCGGGATGATCGTAGTACTCGATCCGACGGCCCAGCGCGTACGCCATCAGGTTCTGCGTGAAGTTGCGCACCAGCGGCGTCGGACGCTTCAGCAGCGCCTTCTGCAGCTCGATCGCGTTGGAGATCTTGGTGCCGTCGTAGAAGTCGCCGCGGGTGTCCAGCGACGTCCCATTCTCCCGAATGCGCCACTGCCCGTTCACGTCGAAGTTGTCCATCGCCAAACCGATGGGATCAATGAACACGTGACACGACCGGCAGCTCGGGTTGGCGCGGTGCTCTTCCATGCGCTCGCGCGTGGTGAGCAGACGGCCTTCCTTGCTGTCGCCGGTCTTCTCGAGGTCGGGCACGTTGGGCGGCGGCGCCGGCGGCGGCGTGCCCATGAGCACTTCCATCACCCACTTGCCGCGCAGCACCGGCGACGTGCGGTTGGCGTGCGACGTCAGCGTGAGCACGCTGCCGTGCCCGAAGATGCCGGCGCGTCCGGAATTCGCCGGATACTCGACCCGGCGGAATGCCGTGCCGACCACGCCGGGCATGCCGTAGTGCCGCGCCAGATCCTCGTTCACGTACGTCCAGTTGGCCGTGTACAGATCGAGGAAGCTGCGATTCTCGCGGACCAGATGATCGAAGAAGGTCTCCGTCTCGTGCACCATGTCCGACGCCAACTGCTCCCGGAAATCGGGATACTGCAACGCATCGGGGTGCACCTTCTCGATGTCCGACAGCCGCAGCCACTGCGCGGCAAAGCGCGTGGACAGCGCGATACTGCGCTTGTCAGCGAGCATGCGCTTGGTCTGCGCGATCAGCACGGTGGTATCCGCCAGGAGGCCACGACGACCGAGCGACACCAGCTGCGAATCGGGCGGCGCGCCCCACAGGAAGAACGACAGACGCGACGCGAGGTCGACGCCGCTGACCGCCACCCGCGATCCCGGCTTTGACACCGTCGGCATTTCTTCGATGCGGAAGATGAAGTGCGGACTGGCCAGGAGCGCTTCAACGGCGGTCCGGATGCCGAGTTCGAAGCCGCCCTCCTTGGCGCCCGTGTCGTAGAAACTGAGCAAGCCCTTCAGATCGTTCGGGGCCAGCGGGCGGCGATACGCCTGCGCCCCCAACCGTGCAATGATCTTCTCGGCGCACGGACGCGCTTCCGACGGCGCCAGCGGACGGCAGCTGAAGATGCGCCGACGGCTCGGCGTGTCCGACACACCGGTCGGGTTGTACGGGCCCGTCACCGCGAACATCTGCACGTGCGACTGTGTGGTGATGCCCGCCTGCGAACCGATCTGCGTGTCGGCGATGCTGTGACCGATCGGCGCGATGTTGTCGTTCACCGGCCCTTCGAAGGTGCGGATGAACGCCGCCGTCACGCGCTGCGGACCGGCACGCACCGAAATCGGCTTGGTACGAATCTCCATCCCGTTCGGGTCGGCCTGCGACATGCCGCGATCCACGTCCAGCACCGCCATCCGCTCACCGTTCACCGAGATTTCGATCTTCTCGTCGAACGGCGCGGCGGAGCCGAACAGCTGCCCCGTGGGAATCGCGTGCAGGGTGATCGTGAAGACGTACTCGCCGTCGGCCGGGAACGTGTGCGTGACCGACGTGCCGCCACGCGTACCGGCCGGCGCGCCGTCCACCGGATCCACCTGCGACGCCAACCGTGCAATCTTGTAGCTCGACGTAGACACGCTGGCCTTGGGATCGCCCACCGCGAGGCGGCTGATCTCGCTGGCGGCATCGAGATACGAATCCAGCAGCGTGGCCGACGGCATCTGCACGTCGGCGATGTTGTCGAAGTTGGCACTCTTCGTGTCGAGCGGCAACCACGATTCGGCCTTGATGTCCACACCCAGCAGGTCCTGCACCGACCGCTCGTACTCGGCACGGTTGAGACGCTGGAAGGTGCGCGTTCCGGGATTCGGGTTGAGCGCGTACCGTGCGTCCATCATGCGCTCGAGCGTGCCGGCCAGCACATCGAGCGTATCCCCGCCCGGCTTCGGACGACCCGGCGGCGGCATCATCCCGGCGCGCAGTTTGCCGATCATCTTTTCGGCCAGCTCCGGGCTGCCGTTGATGTTCGTCATGTCAAAGCCCTGCAGCGACAGGTTGCCCTGTTTGCGCTGCTCGCTGTGACAGCCGGCACACGTTTTCTTCACCACGTCGGTGAGCGCGGACGGCGCGATCGCCGTGGGCACCGGCGCGAGCACCGGGTGGCCCAGGCGTCGGCGCGACGGGGTGGGCGAACGCACCGGATCACCAGCGGGATTCGCGGTGACGGCGTCGTACGACACGGGCGTGACAGGCAGCGAGGTCGGCGTCTGGCTGGTCGTCGGGGCCGGGCGATCAATGATCGCGACGGCGAGGAGCGACAGGCCACCGACCGAAGCGGCAACCAAGGATTTCATCCTCGGACCTCTTGGCTCAGGCGGGAACGGGCGGGATACGGCAATCTATCCAATCACAATGAGATACGCCGCAGGGGGGCGTTTCGTTCATCGCGGGATACGCATGGACCGGACCGCGGTCGGCGAGCCGGACGGACGGACGGACGGCTTCAACGCTCTTGCCCTCGATCTCGTTGGGGGGCATATACGCGGTACCGGGGCGCCTTTGCCCCCTTCCCACCTGGAGGAACCTCCGTGCGCCCTTGCTGGATGCTGTCGGCCGCCGTGGCCGTCTCGCTGAGCTCGCTCTCCCCCCTGCACGCTCAGCCGCGCCTCAATCCCGTGATCGACCTGATCGCCAAGAAGCAGCCGGTGTTCGGGCTGTACGGTCCGGCCAACCGTCGCACCCGTCCCGGTGCCCCGCCCCTCCCCGCCGACTCCGTCAAGTCGCCGGCACAGCTCGCCGCCGACGCGCTCGCGTTCAAGCGGGCGGACTACATCTTCGACGGCAGCATGGAAGGCGACTTCGATGCCGCCCTCCCGCAGTTCGCGGCCTTCGCCAAGGGGATGAGCGATCAGGGCGCCCTCCAGAAAGGCGCGTCGCCCCGCTTCACGCACCCGATCTTCGTCAAGACACACGAAATCGCGCCCGACCCAGCGCTGGCCGTCAAGCGGATCGGGCAGCAGCTCAACCTCGGCGTGACCGGCATCGTCTTCGTGGGCGTGGAGAGCCCGGAGGAGCTCAAGCAGGGGCTCGCGGCCATGCGCTTCAAGTCGCAGGGCGGCACCCGCTCGGACGACGTGGGCGACGCGGCAGCGATGTGGGGGATGACGCCGGCCGAGTACAAGACCAAGGCCGATCTGTGGCCACTCAACCCCAAGGGCGAGCTGTACAACTTCACGATCGTGGAGAGCAAGGCGGGTCTCGCCAAGGTGCGTGAGATCGCCGCCGTGAAGGGCGTGGGCGTGCTCTTCCCCGGCGCCGGCACGCTGCGTGGCGTGTTCAGCACCACCGACGCGGCCGGCAAGCGTACCTTCGACGAGAAGGCGTGGGAAGCGGCCATCCAATCCGTGCTGGCGGCCTGCAAGGAATTCAACGTGCCCTGCGGCTATCCGGCCGGCGCCGCGGACATCGAGATGCGCATGAAGCAGGGATTCAGCGTCTTCGTGATCGGTTGGGGTGAGCCGGGCTTCAAGGCCGTCGACATTGGCCGTGGCGTTGCGGGTCGGTAAGCCGTTTCGCTGACCTGTCGGAACGCAAAAGGCCGCCGGTGCACAGTGCACCGGCGGCCTTTTGCATTGCGGCAACCCGAAGCTTACGGGTTGCGGTCGAGGCAGCCGGCGAACTTCGGATTGTTCCGCTCGATGAACGGAATCACGAGGTTCACATCGTTGCCGTAGGTGTTGCCGGGACGGTACCGCATGTTGCCCACCGGGAAGACCGTGGCCGCGGTGCGGCCGTACTGACGGATCAGGCGGCGCATGTCACCCAGACGATGGCCGGTCAGGAACAGCCAGTACGCGCGCTCCTTGAAGAGCATGTCCACGGCCGCAGCCTGCGTGGCCGGCGACGTCGCCATCGCCGCAATGGCCGGGGTGATGCCCGTGGCCCGCAACGTGTTCAGCAGGGCGAAGACCGCATCGCGATCCGCCTGCGTTCCACCCTGCAAACGCGCTTCGGCTTCAATGAGACGCGCTTCGATCCCGTCGGCCAGCGTGAACGGCGCAGACTGCGACGTGTACTTGAGCTGGCGCGGCAAGTTCGTGCTGGTCCCGTCGAAACCAAGGTTGGCCGTTGCCACCCAAGGCACACGCGGATCCGCCGGCGTGACGAGGTAGTCGATACCGTTCGTGCCTTCGTTCGTGGTCACCGTGTATCGCGTGCCGGCGTTGTACATCGCCGACCAGAGGCCGTTGGTCTGACGACCGGTGGCGATCGAGTGGCTGAGCACATACTTGAAGCTCGTGGCCACGCCGCTCACCGCTGCGGCCGCCTGAGCGAACTGCCCCTGATCGAGCAGCACGCGCGCCTTGCCGATCGCGGCCAGGCTACGGTAGTTCACACCCGTGGCGTTCGCGAGTGCGCTGTCCATCGACGCGCCGGCACGGGTATAGACCTGCGCCGTCGTCTGCGGGCTGCCATACTCGAAGTCACCGTTCGCACCGACCTTGCTGAACGGCACGCCGGAGCACCAGCCCTCACCGAACGCCGTCTCGGTAAAGCCGCGAATCGCGTACATCTCACTGAGTGAGTCTTTCGCGGCTGCGGTCGTCGGCTTCGCCACGATCCACTTCTCGATGGCCGACGCGAGACTGGCGCGCGCCAGTTGCAGCTGGACGTAGGGCGTTTGCACGGCACCACCGAGGACTTCACTCGAGTTGCGTCCGTCCGTGTTGTACCGGTCGGCGAAGGTATCCGTGGTATTGAGCTCATCGCCCAGGTTTCCAGAGACGACCACGAACCCGTCCTGGGTACCGGAGTACGACACGATGAAGTCCTGCATGGCGCCGTTGCGCAGCGTGGTCACACCAAGGCTGCCACCGATGGCCTGCTCGGCGATCACGTCAGGCGTGGGAACCGAGAGAAGGTCCGTGCTGCACCCGGCCACCGCAAACGCGGCAGCCATGGCGCCCACTGGACGGATCACCCGGCGTGTTGAATTGAAGAATCGCATGGAGGTGAGTCGTCTCAGAAGGAGAAGTTCATGCGCAGCGTCATGATGCGCAGCGGCGGCGTGGAGAAGTACTCCTCGTTGCCGCGATCGTCGTTGTTGGACTGGGCCGCTTCCGGATCCACACCGGTGTAGTCGGTGATCACGCCGAGATTGCGGCCGGTCAGGACGACGCTCCAGCGCGAGGCGCGGACGGCGTTGGCCCACTTGGTCGGCATTTCGTACGCCACCGCCAGTTCACGGAAGCGCGTGAACGATCCGTTCTCGAACATGCCCGTGTACACCGCCTGCGACGTGGCGAGCGCGTTGGCCTGTTCCTGCAGCGAGGCGCTCTTGTCGTAACGACCGCGGCAGGTCACGCCGTTCATGCACTGGTGACGCAGCGTGTTGTTGAACTTCTTGAAGCCCCACTTGCTGTCCACCTGCCCCGTGATCCGGAGCTTCTTCTTGAACAGCTCGAGCGTCGGCGAGAACGCGACTTCACGCGTCGGGAACGTGTTGCCCTGGTACACCGCCGTGTCGCTGAACGTCAACTCGCTCAACGCCTTGTTCGAATTGAAGGTGATGATGCCGTCGCCGTTCTTGTCGTCGAAGCTGATCGTCTTGTCCCACAGGCCGAACAACGGATAGCCCGGACGATTCTGCTGCGTATTGCGATTGCCGGAGGCGATGGGGTTCACGCCCTCGCCCAGCTTCGTCATGCGGTTCTTGTTCGTGGAGCCCGTGAACGTGAACGAGAGCGCCGCCGCCTCACCATCGATCACGCGCTGGTTCCACGTGAACTCGGCACCCTGGTTCTTGATGTTGCCGATGTTCACGAACTGCGTGGTCAGCCCCGACAGCGACGGCGCGATCTGCCGGCGGATGAGGGCGTCGGTCGTGCTCTTGTTGTACGACGTCACTTCGATGTTCGTGGCACCGGAGAACATGGCCAGGTCGAAACCGAACTCGGTCTCGGCCGAGTACTCCGGCTTGAGGTTGGCGTTACCCAGCGACCCGATCGACGCGGCCGGGGCGTCGCCGCTGGCCGTGGTCAGCGGACCCGGCGAGTAGAAGCGCACGGCGTCGGTGGCACCCGGGATCTGACCCGACGCGCCATAGGTGCCGCGCAGACGCAGCGAGTTCACGAACTCGGGGAGCGGGAGGAACGTCTCGTCGGAGATGAGCCACGAGGCGCCGAGCTTCGGATAGTACACGGCGCGCGTGTTGGCACCGAACGCGCTGGCGGCGTCGCGACGCATGCCACCCGTGATGAACAAGCGATCGCGCAGGGCGACCTGCTGCTCCACGTAGTAGCCGAGCGTGCGGCGCTCGCTGATGCTCTGCGTGCTGCTGCGCGTGGCGGCGGAGGACACCGTGACACCGCCCGGCGGCAGGCCGATACCCGTACCGGCCGTGGAGCCCACGGCGTTGCGGATGTACTGCATACCGACGCTCGTGGTCGACTTCATCCAATCGGTCAGCTGGAACGTGCCGGTGGCACCGTAGTCGGCGGTCTGCTGATTGATGTCGACGCGCTGGCTCGTGATGTTGCCCTGACGGACCGTGCCGGTATTCGGGCCTTCACCCACCTTCGCGATGAAGAGGTCGTTGCGGTCGGTGTAGTCCGAACCGATCGCGGCACGCGTGGAGAGCCACGTGGTGGGCGTCCACTGGGCGGACACGCTGTTGATGAACCGGTTGAGCCCCTGCTTGGTGGTCTGCGAGAGGACGTCACCCAGCATGAAGGCGCGATAGCCACGGAGCGAATCGCCCTGCGCATCGACCAGGTCGGCGCGCCACGGTCCACCAAGCGCGAGCACCATGAGCCCGTTGCCGTTGTCTTCGTTCTGCGGCAAACGCAGGTCGCTGTTCACATAGCCCGAGGACGCCTGCACGAAGAGTCCCTTGCGGAGCTCGGCGTTCACATTCGCGCGGAAGCTGTTACGGGCCAGCGCATTCGGACGCACGATGTCCGACGGCAGCTCGGTCACGCCGCGACGGGCCTTGAGACGCGCGATTTCGTTGTCCGGCAGCTTGTAGATGCCCGTTTCGCCTTCGGTCTGACCCGACACGAAGAACTGGACCTTATCGTTACCGCCCGACGCCTGCAGGTTGTACTGACGACGGCTACCGTCGCCGATCGGGCTGAGGCTCGGATCGTTCAGGATGTTGCCATGCGAGAGCGAATCCACCGACGTGCAGGTGCCGAGGGACACGGCGGTCAGCAAGCAGGGCACGGCCCGAGTGGGCGAGGCGGCCGTCCGGCCCCACAGCGTCCACAGATCGGGATACACGGCCGTGTTTTCAAGCTTGCCGTTCTCGACGCTGAGGCTGTAGCTCGTCTTGCCCGACTTCCCGCGCTTGGTCGTGATGACCACCACGCCGTTGGCCGCTTCGGTGCCGTAGAGCGTGGCCGCCGACGGGCCCTTCACGATTTCGATGGTCTCGATTTCGGAGGGGTTGATGTCGTCGAGACGGGACGGACCCGAGCCACCGACGCCGAGTGCGTTGTTGGTGGTCGACGTGGCGCGCACACCATCGATGACGACGATGGGATCGTTCGACAGCGAGAACGAGTTCTGGCCGCGAATGCGGATACGCGAGCCGGTACCCGTGGCGCCGGTCTGCACGACCTGCACGCTGGAGGTACGGCCGGAGAGCAGGCTACCCATGTTCGACACGGGGAGTTCAGCGATCTTCTCGGCCACGTTGATCTGCGCCGTGGCGTTCGCCAGTTCGACCTTACGCTGCTGGCCGGTCACCGTCGTGACGACGGCGGCGAGCGAGAAGGCGGCCTGCTTGATCTGAACGTCGGCGACCACCGGCGTGGCGCCGACCGTGACCGTGACCTTCTGCGCTTCGTAGCCGATCCGGTTCACGTCCAGCGTGACCGCACCGGTGGTGGTGACGCGCAGCGTGTAGCGGCCGTTGTCGGCCGTGAGCGTACCGTTTTGCGTACCGGCAACCAGCACGCGCACCTGCGCGACCGGATTGCCCGTGGCCGCGTCAGTGACGCGACCGCTGATGGTCCCGCCGGCACCCTGTGCTTCCGCACGCGGGGCCGCGGTCAAGGAGGCGACGACCAGCCCCGTCAGCAGGGCAAGACGTGCACATGCGGCGGCCAGTGGGCGGCGAACAACGGAATGATGCGGCGAGCAGTTGTGCTCGCCACGATCAGTCGCGACGGGTCCGAACAATCGCATCTCGTGACTCCCTCAGAGAGCTGGATCACTCAACGGCCACCCAGTGTGGCCGAACATGCCACGGCCCGGCCCCGCACGCCGAGGCGTGCGGAAGCGGACGGACCGTGTCACTACGGTGCACGGGTGCCGGAACACCCGATAGGCGCGAGGGTACGGGCCGACGCAGCGGACAATCGCGCATCGACCCCGGGTACGTGCGAGGCACGCGGTGGGAAACTGCGAAACAACGGTGTGATCGGTGGAAGAACAGCGACCGACGGCGATCCGTCACCGAGGGCGGCGGAGACTTCCCGCGCCACAGTCGGTTCAGACCGCGTCGGTTGGACCGACGACCACCGCGAGAGGGTACGGTGCGCCGCGACCGCTGTCAATATCGCGGCCGCATCTGCGTGCCGATGACGGAATATTTATGCACCGGCGACGGCGGCGGCGCACCGCGCGTCAGCGATCGCCTACTGGTCCAGCCGTACGCCCGGCGGGGGCGCCGGCAGTTCGAACTTGAGCGCCGACATGGTGGCCGAGTCCGCCACGAGCTTCGTCTCGCCGGCCGGCAGGCCGTTGAGTTTGAGAATGTACGCCAGGGAATTGGTGTACTCGTCAGCGCTCAGCGTGCCCGGCGCGTCGTCCGGCATCGTGGTCCGGATCTGCTCGTACAACTCAAACAGATTCCGCCCCACCCACTTCGTGCGGAAGTCGGCGCTGGTCACATCCTTCGATTCGTGGCACCCGGCGCAGGTTTTGGTCCACACCGC
>CANJOX010000088.1 GCA_947475795.1 Gemmatimonadota bacterium | reverse complement strand
GGTCACGCGAATGCGCTCGTGGCAGCCTTTCTCGCCCTGAAGTAGAACGGCCATGCTGAGCCGCCATGCGGCGAGACCGAGGCTGGCCCTCACATCGGACGTTTGGGCCATCACGTGTCGAGGCTGGCGTTCGGCCTCCGAAAGCGACCAGGTTGCGGCACGCCAAGCACGGCGCCGGCCTACCGCCGTGCTCAACGCTCGCGAGCGGGGACACGGTTCGTGCGCCTGCGGAGCACGCGGTGCGGAGCACGCGGTGCGGAGCACGCGATGCGCGAGGAGCGCGGTGTCTTTCTGGGCGTCGGCGGCGCGCCACGGGTGTTGGTCGTGACGCACGGTGTGCATGGCCCCGACATCATTCGTCTCATCGCTGCGCGTAAGCTGGTACGCACCGAGCGCACGGCGTATCGCTGACGGAGAGCCCACTGAAGGCACGCCACGAGTTGCTGCGGCTCCGTGCGCGGCAGGCGGTCGCCGTGCTGGCGCTCGTCGCCCGTCCGGCCGCACTTTACCTGCTGCGCTGCGGTTCACGCGGAGCACCTGAACCGGCGGGGGGCGCGCGAGCCGGCACGCCCTCGTGTGCCGCCCTACCGCGCCGCGCTCCGCGCCACACGCCGTGCCTCGGCGACCAGCGCGGCCAGCGCCGCCCGGTCGTACACGCGACCGTTGGCCACGACCAGGTGCACGCGGGCCACGTGGCCGATGTCAACCAACGGGTCGGCGTCCAGTACCACCAGATCGGCCACCGCCCGCGGCGCCACCGCCCCGAGCGAATCCGCCCCAATCGAATCCGCCGCGAAGTAGCGCGCCGGTTCCGTGGTCACTGAGCGCAACGCCTCGCGTGGCGAGAGGCCGGCCGCCACCAAGTGGCGCAGCTCCCCCACCAGGGACTTCCCGGGCCCCCCGGCGGCGAGCGGCGCGTCGGTGCCCCCCAGCAGCGGCACGCCGGCCGCGTGCAGCCCGCGCACCACCTCCATCCGCTTGCGGAACAGCACCGCGCCCGCCGCGATGGCGGCGGGCGAGGGCGTGGGCGGCAGCTCCATCTCCATCGCCACGCGGCGCATCAGCGAATCGGCGTAGAACTGCGCCGTGCTGTCGCCGGCCACGATGGACGGGCGCATGGTGGCCACCAGCTCCTGCACGATCAGCGTGGGGGTCACCCACGTGCGGTGGCGCGCGAGCGCCGTGTACAGCTCCGCCTGCGACGCCGACGTGCACGCGCCCATGATGAACTGCTGGACGGGGAGCGCCGCGGCCACCACGGCGGAGTCGGCGGCGTTGCAGCGATTGGGGAAGGCGTACAGGTGCTCCTGCGACCGCTGCCCCGCGACGGCCGCCTCCACCACGGTTGTGGGCGACGCCACGTGCCCGGCGAACACCATCCCCCGGCGCCGCGCCTCGGCGGCGATCACCCGGTAGGCCTCGACGGGGTTCCCGTTGTGCACCTTGATGAAGTCCGCGCCCGACGCCGCCACCGCCGCCACGGCGGTCGCCGCGCTGGCGGAGTCAGTCACCACGTAGTGCGCGATCCCCAACTCCGGTGGGAGCGGGCGCCCCACGAGAAACGGCCCTGAGACCACCATGCGCGGCCCCACCAGCGTCCCCGCCGCCACGTCGCGCTGAAAGCCGCGCAGCACCTCCAACCGCGCGTTCATGTCGCGCACCCCCGTCACGCCGTGCGCGACATACAGCGGCAGCAGCGCTCGCCCCCCGGGGACGTCGGCGTGCATGTGCATGTCCCACATCCCCGGGATCACGAACTTCCCCGTGGCATCGACCACGCGTGCGCCCCGCGGCACTGCGGTCGACGCGCTGGGCCCCACGCGCTCGATGCGGGTACCGCGCACGACGATGGTCTGGTCGCGTCGTGGGCGCGCCGCGTCAGGATCCACGACGGTGGCGTGGGTGATGACCAGCAACTGCAACACGACGGACAGGGAAGGCATGGACGGGCGGGCGAGGGACGGAGACGGTGTTGGAGGACGAGCCGTCGCGCGATGGCTCTCTCGTACGCGTATCCTACCGTTCGCGCGACCGGCCCGCCAAACGCCGGCCCGCCAAACGCCGGCCCGCCAAACGCCGGAAACGCCAAACGCCGGAAACGACACGCGCCCCCGTGTCATCGCGGCGCGAGCGATCGGGTATACTACGCGCGACACGGAACGGGCTGCGACGAGCGCGCGTCTCCGCGCGTGGAACACCACAGCACATGAGGTGCCGCAGTGACTACACCGTCGCGATCCGCCATTGTCCTTGGGGCGTCGGGCTCGGTCGGCAACGCGCTCGTCGCCGAACTCATCCGGAGCGGCGCGTTCGCGCAGATCGTCTCACTGACGCGACGCGCACAGCCGGATCAACGCGCCATGGCCCTCGCGTCAGGTACCGCGCTGCGCGAGGTCATCCTGCCGGACATGACCGTTGACGCCGTGGAGTCAGCCACCGTCGACGCAGCGCGTCACGCCGACGGCCACGTGGTGGGATTGAGCGTGCTCGGCATCGGCGCCGGAACGGGCACGCTCACCATCGATCAACATCGCGCCGTTGATGTGGAGCTGAACGCCGCCTTTGCGCGCGGACTCGAGGCGTCGGGGCGCGTGAAGCACCTGGCGTTCATGTCGGCCGTCGGGGCCAACGCGACCGCGTCCACGACCGCATCGGGCGCCGCCGGCGGTGCGCGATACAATCGCGTGAAGGGAGAAGCGGAAGAAGCGGTGAAGGCGCACGGGCCCGCCGTCGTGAGCATCTTCCGTCCGTCCATGATCATCGGCTCGCAGCACACGCCGAAGCTGCTCGAACAGCTGCTGCCGCTCCTCTCGTTCGTGACGCCCGCGAAGTACAAGTCGATTACCGTCACGCAGATCGCGCGCGCGATGATCGCCACGTCGCTGCACCCGCCGACCACGTCCCGGATTTATCACTACCCGGAGATGATCGGCGGATGGGTGGGCCAGCCTTGACGTTCGGGCGGTTCTGCGCCGCCGGTGCAGTGGGAATCTCGCCTAGTTTCCCGTGATCTTGTTTCCCGATATCCCGAAATCGCCGGCTCCATTTACTGTCATTTTGCCCGTGCCCACGATGGTGATGTTGCCGCCTCTGAGCTCGATCGTGCCGTCCTTCTTCATCGTCAGCCGCGCGGAGCCCACCACGAGCTCAAGGACATCACCGGCGTCGATGGTCACGACCTTGCCTGCCTTGATCTTCATGTTCTGACCGATCGTGGTGGCCTGATCACTTCCGATGTGTACCGACGCACTCAACCCGATCGACTCGGTGCGGCTACCAGCGATCGTCTCTGTCTGCGTAGTGCCGACGGTCACGTGGTCGGATCCCGTGATGGTGAGGACCCGGTTGCCCTGGATGCGGTCGTTCGCGTGTGCCATGGAGTTTGTCCGGTAACGGTGAAGAATGATGCGACCGGCTATGCGGCCGCCTTGGTACATGCCGGTGCGGCATTGCGGGCCGCTCCACACGCCCGGCCGGCGGTTCTCCACCGTGCGACCCTTACAATACGCCCCTGATCGTGCTCTCGCGAGCCATGGCGCACGTGCCGGTGTTTGGCCCGCAGAAGCAAAAGGCGAACGGGCGCAGCGCCCCACGCGAAGCACCACCTGCGCAGCGCCGGAATCGCCCGCCGGAACCGAGAAGGAAAGGCAATACGAACTCTGTTCATCAGTGCCTGCGCGTTCGCGATCGGACTCGTGTTCGCACGACTGCCTTGGGCAGCGTCGATCGGATCGCGGACACGATCGGGACGGAGTCGGAAACGCTCCGGCTTGTGATGGGGGCGACGCTGATGGGGATCGGCACGCCGACAACGGCCATTCCGCCACGCACGGCGGCCCCGTACAATATGGCCATGACATGCCGATCCTTCTGCTCCGCCGTCGCCTTTTTGGCGTCGCTCGCTTCCTCGCTCGGTGCCCAGCCCACGTCATTCACGTGGCCAACGTCGACGCCGTCCAAGGTCGGTCTCAATCCGGCCGTACTCGACAGCCTCGACGCCGAGATCAGGGCGGGGAAGTACGGCAACATCGACCGCATGGTGGTCATTCGTCGCGGTCGGATCGTCACCGACAAGACGTATCCGCGCGACTACGACGCGATCTACGGTGACTCATCGCGCGCGAGCGCGTCGCTGAACAATTCGCACGACCCGACCGGGCCCTTCAACTACTTCAACCCGTGGTGGCACCCGACGTATCGGCGGGGCACCCTGCACACCCTGCAGTCCGTGTCCAAGACGGTGGCATCGGCGGTGATCGGCGTGGCGGTCACCCGTGGTGAGTTCCCCGCGCTCGACACGCCGATTCTCACGTTCTGGGACACCACCACCGTCGCGAACCTCGACGATCGCAAGCGGCGCATCACCATCCGCCACTTGCTGACGATGACGGGCGGATTCGACTGGAACGAAAGCATCCCGTACAGCGATCCGCGCAACACGGCCGGCGCGCTCGAGGCCAGCCCGGACTGGGTCAAGTTCACCATCGACCGGCCGATGATGCGCGAGCCGGGCACACAGTTCAACTACAGCAGCGGCGAAAGCGCGTTGCTCGCGCACATCTTTTTCCGCGCCACCGGCGTCGACATCGAGGAGTACGCGGCGCGCCATCTCTTCACGCCCCTCGGCATCACCAACTGGCACTGGAAGCGCACCACCTCGGGCGCCATCGACACCGAGGGCGGCCTGTATCTCGAAGCGACCGACCTGGCGCGGATCTGGCAGCTGTGGCTGCAGGGCGGCCGCTGGAACGGAACGACCGTCGTGTCGGAACGCTGGGTGCGCGAATCCGTGACACCGCAGATCGCCACCAGCGCTCGCGCGGGCGCGCCGAAGTACGGGTACAAGTGGTGGTTGTATGCCAACCCGGTACAGCCGGACGCGTTCATCTGGGCCGGGTCCGGATTCGGCGGGCAGTTCCCGATGGCGTTTCCCGATCAGGAGATGGTGGTGGTGTTCAATGCGTGGAACATCAGCGGCGGGCCCACGCTGCCACTGCGTGCGGTTCAGGAACGGCTGATTCGCGCGACGAAGTAGGCCATGCCGATCATCGTTGCCGGCCAGATCGAGGTGCAGCCCGGGCAGCGCCAACGTTTACTGGACGGCTCGCAGATGGCGATGCACCTCGCCCGGGAAACCACAGGGTGCGAGGATTTCGTCGTCGCTGCCGACCCGCTCGACGAGCATCGCGTCAACGTCTTCGAGGTGTGGGGCTCGCGCCAGGCCCTGCACGACTTTCGGGACGCGGGGCCAGACGACGGCCTGACGGCGCTGATCGTGCGCGCGCGGGTGCGCGAGTACGAGGTGTAGCGCAGGCACGGAACGCGGCGGTGCGGCGAAGGCGTTACCTTACTGCTGCGATTTCTTCCTTCCCTCAATCATTCGGCGAACCGATGGCAACCTACGAGTGCGAGAAGTGCGGCATGGCGGTGAACGCCAGCTGCGCCAAGTGCGGTGATGCGCTGGTGCACGATTCCCTCACCACCCCGGACGGTCGCGTGGTGGCCATTTCGAAGTGCCCGAACGGGCATGGCAAGATCAAGTCGCCGCTGTGCTGCGGACAGGACATGACCTGCGCCACGGGGTGACCTGACGGAGGGCGACGCACGCCGTGACCACGTGGAGCGCGTACGCGAGCGGGTCGCGTACGCATCACGGTGACCTGAGTCCGGTCAGGCCCGCTGGCGGCGACGGGACATGCGCCACCCGCCGAAGGCGAGTCCGGTCATCACCAACACCCACGTGGATGGCTCGGGCACCGGCGTGTACGACAGCGCCAGGGTGTTGCCCTGCTGCACCACCGCGAACGAGCCGTTTACGGTGTTGGCAAAATCTCCGGTGTTGATCACAAACTGATTGGCCGAGAAACCGGAAATCCCGCCGGTCGCGGTGAGGAAGGTCCAGTCGTAGGCCCGTTGTCCATCAAAGTCGGGCATCGCGCCGAATGCATCGCTCCTGACGAGCGGCTCCCCGGGCGTCAGCGTAACCAGGTCGAGCGTGTAGAAACCGCTTTGGGTTGCCGAGAGATTCACGGCGTTCGCGTAATTGAACACCGACCATCCACTGCCAGCACCACTGGTGCCACTCCGCATCAGGAAGGGCGAGAACCCTCCTCGCGAACCGGGCAGGAATCCGGAAAACGACAGCCCGTTGAAGGCATCGATCACCGCCATGTTGATGGTGGATTCCTTCTGAATGTTATAGTCCGCCAGCGTTCTGCCGTCTTCCAGCAACTTCCCCGCGAAGATCAGGAACTGGTTCTGCGCGAGATAGCCAAGTTGGTGTTGGTTGTCGGCTTTGACTTTCTCCAGCGCGTCTGAGCCGTCAACGTCCAGGGTGACCGTGGGGGCTCCGAGAGGCGTCAGGTTCCTGGTGAAGATCTGCATTTGTGCGCTCGCATCCTCAGGGCACAACGCCAGCGCCACAAACGGCAGCAGGGTTGTGAGCTGGCGCGAGCACCTCGCGATGGCCCCGAAGACGCCACGGCCACCCGCGGCCACGCCGCTCGTGAGCGCTCCAGACGGCGACGGGACGGAGCGCGTGCGCGGTGTGAGGAACGGCATAGCGTGAGCGTCTCGGTGGAGGAATCGCCATCGACCGGCGGCGGAGAGCGGGCCGCGGTGCACGGCGGCCGAACAAACTCGGTAGCAGTATTTGTGCCAACCTCAGCCGTCGAGAACGAGGGCGGTGGTGCACGCATAGATCGTTGACGTGCAATGGTTTGCACCGTTCGGCGAGCTGCTCGCCCGATAAGGCCGGTGCGGCCTACGAGGGACAGGTGACGCGCCAACGCTACAGTTTGGAGCGCTGGACCGCGGCGGTGTCAGTGGGCCGGTCGTCCGCGCGTAGCGCCGTATTCCAGCAGGGCGGCCGCGGCCACGCCGAGCGCGTACGCCACGAGGTCGCGCGCGTCGAATCCGCTGCCCAGCACCAGCATACCCGGCGTGGTGTGGCGGATGGCAGCGAGGAGCGGCGTGTGCAGGAGTTGGCTGACCTCCACGGCCACGCACACCGCGAGCGCCGCGGCGCTGCGTGGTCCCACGGCACGGTGTGGGAAGAGCACGCCACACCCCCATGCCATCATCATCCCCCAGAGCGCGTCGCCGGTGACGTCGCGAGCGATCGCATGCTGGATAGTCCCGCCCCGGTGCACCCACAGGCCGGCCGCGATGGTCAGGACGACCAACGCGAGGTACCGCAGGCGGGGGCGCACGGTCGCGCGCCCGCCGCGGTGAAGCGCTGCCTCGGCCGTCAGTTCCCGCCCGGGGGCGCGCCGGCCTTCTTCAGGCGGTATTCCTTGTGCCCTTCGCGCTGCTGTCCCTTCAGTTCGTCGTACATGGCCACCGCGTCCGCATTTTTACCCGCCTTGATGGCCGCCTGCAATTTCTGCACGGTCGCGATGAACTCCTTCATGCCCGCCTGATACCCCGCCGTGAACTTCGCTTGGTCGCCCGCGGGCACCTTGGCCTTCTTCTCGGGCTCCATGGTGAGCGCCGCCTTGGCGTTCGTTTCCATGATCGCCAGCTGCTCGAGGGTATTGGCGTTCTTGGAGGCGTCGTCGATCTGGCGGCCCACCGCCTTAAAGGCCGTGTTCATGGCGCTCATCTTCTTGCCGAGCGGCGTCTTGTCTTCGTCCTGCTGGGCGCTGGCCGTGCTCACCATGGAGAGGGCCAGGACGCAGACCGCGCCGAACTGACGGAGTCGCAGATGCATGGGGAAATAGAGAACGAGAGGGTGGGAGCCGTACGCCGCCGGAGACGATCGGCGGCACGTGGATGCAGGCCGTACTGCACGCATAACGCAGCGCGCTGCACGATCGCTGACATACGGTAAACACTGTCAGCAGCGCGCCGTTCCACGGCGTATAATATGGGCATGGAATACGTCGGGGCATGGGTGCCCCGCCGTGTCCCGCCGTACGCGTGCGTGCGGTGTCTTTTGCTGCCTTCCCGGATTCCCACCGCCACCATGTCCGACCCCACGCAGGCGCCAGATCGGCGCAACTTCGTCGCCAAGGCCGCCTCGATCGTGGTGGGCGGCCTCATCTCCGCCGTGGCGCCCATCGCCGGCCTGTTCACGCTGTTCGATCCGCTACGTCGGAAATCGGACACGCGCGGCCTCGTGCGCGTGGCGTCGCTGGCCTCGCTCGAGACCGACGGGCCGCCGCGCAAGTTCCCGGTGCTCGACACGCTGGTGGACGCGTGGAACAAGACCGAAAACGTGCCTGTGGGCTCGGTGTACCTGCAGCGCACCGGTGACGCCACCGTCCGCGTGCTCAACTCGGTGTGCCCGCATCTGGGGTGCTCGGTGGGCTACAACGCCAGCACGCAGGGCTACTTCTGCCCCTGTCACCGCAGCAGCTTCGCGCTGGACGGCGCCATCGCCGATCCCAAGAGCCCGAGCCCGCGCGGCATGGACGAACTGGAGGCCGTGGTGCGCGACGGCGAGGTCTGGGTGCGCTTCCAGAACTTCCGGAAAGGCTCCCCCGACAAGATCGCCGTCTGATGGCCGAGCAACCGCGGAACGAACGCCCGTCGATCGGTTCCTGGATCGACTCGCGCACCGGGTACAAGGGGCTGTTGCACGAAACCCTGTTCGAGAACGTCCCCGGGGGCGCCCGCTGGCGCTACGTGTGGGGCAGCACGCTGTCGTTCTTCTTCGTGGTGCAGGTCATCACGGGCGTGTTTCTGTGGATGTCCTACAGCCCGAGTTCGCAGACGGCGTGGGAGAGTGTGTACTACATCCAGCACCAGATGCTGGGGGGCTGGTTCCTGCGCGGGCTGCACCATTTCGTGGCCCAGTCCATGACGGTGTTGCTGGTCTTGCACCTCATGCAGGTCATCATCGACGGCGCCTACAAGGCGCCGCGCGAGATGAACTTCTGGTTCGGCGTGCTACTGCTGATTCTGGTGCTGGCGCTGTCGCTCACGGGCTATCTGCTGCCGTGGGACCAGAACGGCTACTGGTCCACGGCGGTGTCCACCAACATCGTGGGCATGAGTCCGGGGATTGGTCAGTCGCTGCAAACCGTGGTGGTGGGCGGGGTCACGTACGGACACCTCACGCTCACGCGCTTCTTCGCGCTGCACGCCGGCGTCCTGCCGGGGCTCGTGATCCTGCTGACCGTGGGGCACGTGTATCTGTTCCGGAAGCACGGGCTCACCCCCAAGCAGCCGCTCAAGGGCCCCGATCAGGGGTTCTGGCCGGAGCAGGTGCTGCGCGATGCGGTGGCGTGCCTGGCCGTGCTGGCGGTGGTGCTCTTCCTCGTGGTCCGTGAGCAAGGCGCCCCGCTCGGCGCGCCGGCGGATCCCGCCGAGCAGTTCTCGGCGGCCCGCCCGGAATGGTACTTCCTGTTTCTGTATCAGTTCCTGAAGTACTTCCCGGGCAAGACCGAAATCATCGGCGCGATCGTGCTCCCCTCGCTGGGGCTGGTGGTGCTGATGGCGATGCCGTTCCTGGGACGCTGGAAGCTCGGGCACCGCTTCAATGTGGGCTTCATGGGCGCGCTGCTGGCCGGCGCCGCGTTGCTCACGTGGCAGTCGATGTCGGCCGACGCCAAGGACGCCGAGTATCAGGTGGCCAAGGCCGTGTCCACGCGCGACGCAGCGCGGGCGGTGGAGTTGGCCAACGCGGGGGTGCCGATCACCGGTGCGCTCACGCTGATGCGGGACGACTCGTACACGCAGGGGCCGCGGATTTTCTCGCGCAACTGTGCGTCCTGCCATCGCTACGATGGGCACGACGGCATGGGGAACGCGCTCCCCAAGGACTCCATCTCGGCCTCGGATCTCAAGGGGTACGGCTCGCGCGCGTGGGCGGAGGGTTTCCTCAACGCCGATACGATTCTGACCGCGCGCTACTGGGGCGGCACGGCGCACACCGAAGGGGACATGGTGGGGTGGCTGGGCGATCACATGCCGGACACCGACGAGGAGAAGGCGATGCGCCGCAACGTGGTGCTGGCGCTGTCGTCGCAGGCCGCGCTGCGGTCGCAGGCGGCGCTGGACCGGCGGGACAGCGTGCAGATCGCGGCCGGCATCGGGTTCATGCGGAACACTACCAACGGGTGCGCCGAGTGCCACAAGTTCCAGGACGTGGGTACCGACAGCCCGGAGCTCAGCGGCTGGGCGTCGCGGGAGTGGATGGTGTCGTTCGTGACCGACCCCTCGCACCCACGTTTCTTCGGGCGTGACAACGACCGGATGCCGTCGTATGGCCCCGAGAAGAGCCTCACGCAGCGCGAGATCGAGATGGTGGTGGACTGGATCCGTGAAGAGTGGCACACGCCGAAGGCGGCGGTGGCGCGACGGTAGTAGTATTCCACTTCGGGTAACAGCGCGCGTCTCCGGTTTCGGTATGCATCCAGTTCTGACATCATTCCGCGCCGCGCGGCCGGCCG
>CANJOX010000087.1 GCA_947475795.1 Gemmatimonadota bacterium | reverse complement strand
TCGTTGCCGGTGATGCACGAGTTCAGCCGGACGCACATCGCGGTGCCGCTGCCCGCGGCGCCGTCGGTCGTGCACGTGCTGCTCAACGCCTACTACCGTTGGCGTGGCGTCCGAGAGGCGCCCACCATCTGCATCCTCGATTGGAAGGAGGTGCCCACCTACAGCGAGTTCGTGCTCTTCGAGCGGGAGTTCCGGGCGCTGGGGATCGACGCGTTCATCGGTGATCCGCGCGATGCGGAGTACACCGACGGCCGGCTCTTGATCGGCGGCCGGCATGTCACGCTGATCTACAAGCGGGTGCTGATCGATGAACTGGTAAGCCGAGCGGGGGTGGATTCGCCGGTGATCCGGGCTGTGCGGGAAGGTGCGGTGTGTATGGTCAATCCGTTGCGCTGCAAGATGTTGCATAAGAAGGCCTCACTTGCCGTGTTAAGTGACGAGCGGCAGGCCCCGTTGCTGTCGGCCGAGGAGCGGGCTGCCGTATCGGCGCACATTCCGTGGACACGGGTGGTGGAGGCGCGACATACGCAGCATGGCGCCAGTCGTGTCGATCTGCTCGAATTCACCGCGGCCAACCGGGCGTCGCTGGTGCTCAAGCCCAACGACGAATACGGTGGCAAGGGGATCGTGCTGGGGTGGACGGTGGACGATGCCACGTGGGCGGCGGCGATCCAGACCGCCCTTGGCGAGCCGTATATCGTGCAGGAGCGCGTCGTCGTGCCCAGTGAGCCGTGGCCGGAATGGTCCGGCGGCGCGTTGCACATCGGCGAACGGATGCTGGATACCGCCCCGTTTCTGGCCGACGGCGTCACCATGTCCGGCTGTCTGACCCGGATCGCGACCGATCCGCTGCTCAATGTCACCGCCGGTGGTGGCTCGAACGTCCCAACTTTTCTCGTGGAAGCACGCTGATGTCTTCGTTTACGCGCCCGGTGATCGGGCTGACCACCCAGACGCTGCACTCGATCGACGGCATCCCGCCGGGGCTGCCGTCCTCGTGGGTGATGAACCAGCGCTACTTCCTGGCCGCCACCATGGTGGGCGCTGTGCCGTGGATGATCCCCCTGCTCGACGACGATCTGCTGACCCTGCGGGAGATCTACGAGCGACTGGATGGGCTGCTGATTCCGGGCGGGGTGGACATGAATCCCGCGGAGTACGGCGAGGCGGTCCGCCCGGAATGTGGGAATCTCGACCCCGCCCGGGACCGCGTGGAGCTGCAGTTGGTGCGCTGGGCGATCGCCGACGGCAAGCCCGTCCTGGGGCTGTGCCGCGGGTTGCAGGTGATCAACGTGGCCTCGGGCGGCACGCTCTGGCAGGACCTCGCATCACAAAATCCGGCTTTCAACAAGCACGACTTTTTTCCAACCGCGGGGTTTGAGCGCGACCATCTCGCGCACGATGTGGAAATCGTTCCAGGCACAAAGTTGTCGCGGTTGCTGGAATCCACACGGTCGCCGGTGAACAGCATGCACCACCAGGGCGTGAAGCAGCTGGGGCGCGATCTCATCGCGTCGGCCACCGCGGGCGACGGCCTGATCGAAGCCGTGGAAGGCAACGGCGACGCGTTCCTCGTGGGCGTGCAATGGCACCCCGAGGTGTTCGAAATGGCGGATCCGCACACCCGTCACCTCTTCGGCGGCTTCATCCGAGCTGCCATGGATTGGTCCACCGCGAACGGCACGCCCCGTGTGGGCGTGGGAGGATAGATGCGCGCACCAAGCCTGACGGTCGGAATCGAGGAAGAGTACCAGATCATCGACCCGGTCACCCGTGACCTCACCCCCGGTTTCGACGCGCTCGTGACGAGCGACTTCGCGCAGCTGGCCGACGTCAAAGCCGAGCTGCACCAGTGCCAGGTGGAAATCGGCACCAAGGTGTGCGGGTCGATTGCCGAGTTGCGCTCGGAGCTGGTGAAGCTGCGCGGACTGGTCATCAAGGCGGCCGGCCAGCATGGTCTCACCATTGCCTCGGCGGGCACGCATCCGTTTTCGAACTGGATGAATCAGGAAATGACGCCGAAGGAGCGATATCTCGGCGTGAAGGCGGAGCTGCAGGATCTGGCGCACCGCCTGCTCATCTTCGGAACGCATGTCCATGTGGGCATTGAAGATCCGGAATTCCGCATCGATTGCCTGAATGCCGCCCGCTACATTTTGCCTCACATTCTGTGTCTGTCCACATCGTCGCCCTTCTGGTTTGGGCGGAACACGGGGCTGCATTCCTATCGTAGTATCGTGTTCAAGAACTTCCCGCGCACTGGGGTGCCCCGCATCCTGAACGGGTGGGGCGACTACGCGGATCTGGTGGACACGCTCGTGAAAACCCGTAGCATCCCCGACGGCTCCAAGATCTGGTGGGACGTGCGCCCGCACCACATCTACCCCACGCTCGAGTTCCGCGCCTGCGACGTGAACACGAAGGTGGACGAGGCGGTGTGTATTGCCGCGATCCTGCAGGCCGTGGTCGCCAAGATGTGGAAGCTGCGCCGCGATAACATGACGTTCCGTGTGTACGCGCAGGATCTCATTGAAGAGAACAAGTGGCGCGCGGTGCGGTGGGGGCTGGGCGGCAAGCTGATCGACTTCGGCAAGAAGGAAGAGCTGCCGGCGCCGGTGCTCATCCGCGAACTCGTGGAGTGGTTCCTCGACGACGTGCTCGACGAACTCGGCACCCGGAAGGAAGTCGAGTATGCGTTCCGCATTCTCGACGAAGGATCGAGTGCGCAGCGTCAGCTGGCCACCTACGCCCGCACCGGTGACCTGCGCGCGGTGGTCGATCAGCTGATCCGCGAGACGGCCGAAGGTGTGTGCGACCCGTTTCTCGGGCCGCCGCTCGGGGTGAACGGGTCGATGGAAGCGGCCGTGCCGGGGAGTATGGCAACGCCGGTGCCGCCGCTGTCGGCCGTGCGGGGGCAGTCGGTCCCCTAGCGGACCCTACGGATCCACGCCGATCGCCGAGTACAGGTCGGCGATCCGCGCCGCCGAGCCGGGCTTGGTGTACACGTCCGGCCGGCGATCGTGGAGCACCGCCGCGATCACGGCGGCGGCCTCGTCGGCGCTTTGCGAGTCGGGGAGCTGCCGCGAGTCCACTCCGCCGTGCACGGCGTTGAGGCCGAAGTCGGTGCGCACCACGCCGGGGGAGATCAGGGAGAACTGAATCCCCGGGTGCGTGGCCTGCACTTCGCTGCGGAAATTCGCCGTGAGCGCGTTCAGGAAATGTTTGGCCGCGCTGTAGGCCGAGCGCGGCAGGGCGAAGGGCGCGCGCCCCAACATGGACGACACGTTGACGACGTGGCCGTGGCCAACCGCCATGAAGTGCGGCAGCACCTCCTGCATGCCGTAGAGCGCCGACTTCACGTTGAGACGCATCATGTCGTCGATGTCATCGTCGGTGAGTTCGGTCGGCAGGCGGCTGATGCCGCGGCCCACGTTGTTCACCCACACGTCGATGCGACCGAAGCGCGCGAGCGTGTCCCGCACGATCCGCTGGACGTCGGCGCGCATTGTGACATCCGCCACGACGGTCAGGACTTCGGTTCCGGTGGATGCGGTCAGATCATCGGCGAGCTGATGCAGGACCGGCGCACGCCGTGCGATCAGGGACAGGGCGTACGACGGCGCGATACAACGTGCAAGCGCTTCGCCGATCCCGCCGCTCGCGCCGGTGATGACGGCCACCGGACGCGCGGACGCGGCGGGATGACGTGACTCGTGTGCATGCATCGCGGTGATTACCCGGGTGACCCTGTAAGAAGTACCAATGCAGCGCGGCGACGAGGGCAGGTAGCATGCAGGCACGCGCTCCGCGGCAGGAACAGGCTGGAGCACCTCCCCGATGTCGTCCCTTCGATGCGTGCATACATAATATGAAGTCGATCATGATGCGGTCGTTGTTCCCGCTGGCGGCGCTGGCGATTCTTGGGGCCTGCGAAGGCGAGGCCGATGCCACCGGTCCCGGCACTGGGACCCCGGAAGCCGCCATCAATCAGGTGGTGACCTTCGGTCCCCTGAACGCCAGCAGCACCGACACGCTGGTGTACTTCAGCTTCACGAGCGGGGGCTTGGTGCCGCGCACCGGCGAGTGGGACCTCGCGTTCCGGCGCTACGAAGTGCGCCTCAACTCACCGGCCGTGGGCGGCGCGACGTCGCGCAACGTGCTGGGCTTCGCGCTCGACAACAACAAGAGTGCCACCGACGCGCAGGTGCTGGCCTTCACGGCGCCCGCCACGCTGGCGGACTTCGACGCCGTGCGCGCGGCGCAGATTCCCGCCGACGACCAGTTCCAGACCGATCGGCTCACGGAGAACAAGCAGGGCTATCTCAATCTGAGCGGCATCCCCACGGCCAATCCGGCCAACTATTGGAAGCTGCGTCTGGCCAACGGCAGCTTCGCCGTGTTCCGCGCCACGCGCATCAAGTTCACGCAAACGTTCGCGGTGGACACGCTGTATCTCGAGTCGCGCATCCAGACGGGCACCACATTGGGTGCGGTGCAGACACTGGCCATTGCGCCGGCCAATCAGCTGCGGCAGATCAATCTGGCCACGAACGCGGTGGTGGCCGGTGCCGGCTGCAACTGGGACCTTGAGTTCAACCCGGCGCCCAACCAGCTGTCGCTGGTGCCGAACGTCGCCTGCACCGGTGGCACGTACCCGGGGCCGTCGTCGCCGACGTTCGCGAACGCGACGGCGGCCAACGATGCCCCGCAATACGCCACGTTCCTGTCCACGCTCGTGGGCCCGATCCCGAATTCCGTGCTCGACAAGAGCGCGCCGTTCCGGTACAACCTGCAGGGCAATGACCGGCTGCACGCGGCGTTCAACACGTATCTCGTGAAGTCGGGGACGCGCATCTACAAGCTGCAAGTGACCGACTACTACAGCAACACCGGCGTGGCCGGCTTCCCGACGATCCGCTACGCGCGCATTCGATGAGCGACGGCCGGCGCACCGCGATGTCGTGTCGTCTCGGGCCGCTCTGCGGCGCGCTGTTGCTGGCCGTCGTGTCTGGCGGACCGGCCCGCGCGCAGAGCGTCGTGCAGGGCACGGTGGTGGGCAAGACCGACGGGGCGCCAGTGTTGTCGGCGGATGTGCGCGTGCCGGGCCGCGGCGTGCGTACGCGCACGGACGAACGCGGCCAGTTTCGCGTGGCGGCGGCTGTTGGTGATTCCCTGATCGTGCGGGCGCTCGGCTTCGCCGAACTGCGTACGGTGATACAGAGCAGCACGCCGGTGGTGCGACTCGTGGCGTTGGCGACGGTCCTGCCGGTGTTCACGACCACGATGGGACAGCGTGTGATCCGCGCCAGCGAGTCGCCGCGCAGTGTGACCGTCATCGACCGAAAGGAGCTCGATGCCGTGGCGGCGGTGTCGGCGAACCAGCTGCTGCGGCAGCTGCCGGGGTTGCAGGAACTGCCCTCGCCGCCGTCGAAGACGTCGATCTCCATCCGGGGCTTTGACGATTCGCGCGTGCTCGTGCTCGTGGACGGCGAACCCATGGCGGGTGCGCTGATCGAGAGCCGCGACATCGGACGGCTCAGCACGATCGCCACCGAGCGCATCGAGGTCACCAAGGGGCCGTCGAGTGTGGAGTTCGGCAGCGATGCGCTGGGGGGCGTGATCAACATCGTGCAGGCGGCGCCCGCGGAGCGGCTTACGCTCGACGCCTTGGCGCGCGAAGGCGGATTGGGGCGGCAGGAGTCGTCGGTCGGGGTGAGTCAGCGTATCGGCAAGTTCGGGTATCGCCTGAACGGCGGGTGGCGGCAGTCCGATCGCGTGACCGGCTACAATGCTGCCGGCTCCACGTTCAATCGCATTTACGATGTACGCACTGACCTGCGGTATGCTCTCACGGCGCGCTGGGCGCTGCGGCTCGATGTGCAGGGATCGCAGGAACGGCAGCGCTTTCCGCTCGATGCGGCGTTCAATGGGTTCATCGACAACCGGGGCGGGCAGGGGTTCGCCGAAGTGCGCGGGCCGGTGTTCGGTGGCGACGTGCGGCTCCGCGCGTTCGAACAGCGCTTCGTGTATCAGTACCGTCAGTCGCGCGGGCTGTTGCCGATCCGTGGCTCGGCCGACTCGCTGGAACAGCGCGAGCGGCAGGGGCGCTATCTGTTGTCGTACACCCGCGTGCTGGGTGCGCACGCCATTGACCTGGGCGCGCAGCGATCGCATCGCACGCTGGTGGCCCCGAAAAAAGTGACGGGCGACAGTGCCGATGAGCAGATCACCGAAGTGTTCGCGCGCGACTCGTGGACGTTCAGCACGGTACTCCTGACCCTCGGGGCGCGGCATACGGCGAGCACCCTCTGGGGAAGCAGCACGAATCCGTCGTTCGGCGTGGCGTGGCAGACGGTGCCGGCCGTGCGCTTGCGCGGCAATGTGGCGCGCGGTTTCCGCGCCCCGGGGTTCAAGGAGATCCGGTACACGTTTACGAATCCGGCAGGGGGCTACACGCTCGAAGGTAATCCTGACCTGCTCCCCGAATCCTCGTGGAGCACCAGTGTGGGCGGCACGTGGGCGCCGAGTCCACGGTGGTCATTCGATGCGGAAGCGTACCGCAACGACGTGTCAGATCTGGTGGACTGGCGCTATCAGGGTGACAACGCCGCCGGCTTCCAGACGTATCGGTATGTCAACGTCGCGCGGGCGCGCACGCAGGGCGTGGAAACGAACGTGCGCGTGGTGGCTGGTGGCACCGACCTGTCGCTGGGCTACGATTTTCTGCGCGCGCGTGATCTCAACGCCGGGCTCCCCCTGAGCCGTCGCGCGACGCACACGGCGCGCGCGCGGGTGGCGCGCGAGTGGGCGGTGCAGGCGGGACTCTCGACCGATCTGTCCGTGCGCTACACCGGCAACGCGCCGTTGATCGGGATTCCGAGCGGCGCGCCGATCACGGGGCCGTTCTCCACTGAGAGCGGCATTATCGGCCGACAGGGGGCGTTGCTGTCGGTGGATGCGCAGCTGCGGCTGGCCGTCACCCGTGAGCTGGAGCTCTCGGGGGGCGTGAATAATCTGTTGGGGCAGCAGCCGGTGCTCTGGACGCCGGCGTTCGCTCGGCAGTTCTACGCGGGGCTGCGCTGGCGCTGGGTGCAGCAGCCGTAACGGCCGCCAGCGCTATCGCCGTCGCATCCCCGCGCCGGGACGGCGATCAGCGCGTCCCGACCTCGTCCAGCAGCGCCGACTCCGAGAGCGCCATCGGCCGCAGGATCTGCCGGGCGATGGCCTCGGGGAATTCGTGAATGTTCACCTCGAGTGCGGCACCGGCGGGTACGGTGGCCGCGTGCGGCGAAATGTCTCCCTCCACCAGATGCACGGCGAGCCCGGGCCCCGTGCCGTGCAGGTGACCCGTGAACGTTCGGATCACACCGGTGCGTCGGTGACTGAGCGACACGTGCCAGCGCACGGGAACGGTGGTGGCCGCGGGAGCGAAGGCATGCACAGACGTGTCACCTACGCTGTTCGCGTCTGCGTCCCCCTCGGGCTCCACCGCGGCGTCCCGGACGGTGGCCACATCGAAGATCGCGATGCGGGGCGCGGCGATGCCCATCGCCGCGCAAGCGATCGCGCCGGCGGCGACGCAGGTGGTGGCGTCGCGGTGCGGCAGCGCTTCGCGCACGAACAGTTCGCTGGCGCTGCCGGCGTCAGGGGCTCCGCTCGTGGCGGGCGCCAACCATTGCACCAATTCGGGCGTAAGTCGTGACGCGTAGCCGGTCAGTTCGATCGCGCGCGCGGCGTAGCGCAGCACCTGCCGCACTTCGATGCGATCGACCTCGTCGAAGAACCATGCGCACGAGGTGAAGGTACGCATCGTGGCGCGTTGCAGTTCGAGCAGCTCGCGGGCACGACGCACCTGCTGATCCGTGGCATCGGCCGGGAGTTCGCGCCGCGCGAACTGCTCGAGTGACGGGCCGTCCTGCGTGACCACGTCGCCGTAGCGGTCGCGCACGAGCCACGGATCATCCACGAAGAGCGCCGCACCTTCGCGTTCGAACACATCGTGCGCGTGATTGGCCAGCCGCTGGAGCGCGGCACGCAGCGGACCACGCCACTGCTGCGCCGGGGCTTTGTGGCCATCCAGCCGGCAGCCGCAGTTACTGCGCCACCGTTCCACCCCGTGCGCGCAACTCCACGCACTGGGCGAGACGAGCTGCACGTCGGTCGTGGCCGGGTAGCGCGCCACCAGGGCGGCCACGTTGGTAACCCGCGAGCGCGCCTGCTGCATCACCATGGCCAGCGCTTCGGTGAGCGTGGAGTCGCCGCCCTTGTGGTGATGGCCGAACGTTTCGCCGTCCGTAGCCAGCATGGTGCAGCGCGGATGCGGATCGCGCGGGTCCGCGGCGGGCGAGAGCCGCTGGGCCAGCGCCCGCGCGTCGCGCAGCAGGCCACCGAACGCCACGTCGCCCGCCAGCGATCCGTCGTACGGCACGATGGTGAGTGAACGGCCGGCCGTGCCGCGCCAGCGCACCGGCATGCCGCCGCCATGGTGCCCGTTCACCTGGTACGGCGCGAGAATCGTAAACGCGATGCCTTCGGCGGCCACCGCGTCGAGCGTGTCCTCGTCGGCGGCACATTCGGGGAGCCACATCCCCTGCGGCTCGCGGCGGAACCGGCGGCGGAAGTCGCGGATGCCCCAGCGGATTTCGGTGCGCCGTTCCCGCGGCGAGGCGAGTGGGAGAATCACATGGTGATACGGCGCCGCGATGGCGTTCCCCACGCCCCAGCGGCGCACGCTGGCCGCGTCGCCGTCCTGCATCGCCGCCATCGTCTCGGGGGCTTCGGCGTCGAGCCATTCGCACAGCGTCGCGCCCACGTCGAACGAGCACCACGCATACAGGTTGACCACGCGCGCGATGCCGGCCCGCGCATCGGGATCACGTTCGGCGGCGCGCGGGTCGCGCAGATGCGCCTCGGCCGCCGCGAGACGCGCGTAGCACTCCCGGTTGATGCGCGCGTTCCAGTCGTGGTCGGGCGCGGCGGAGGGTTCCGTCGGGACCACCTCGAGCCACGGATCCTCGCGTGGCGGCTGGTACAGATGATGATGCACGATGACGGAATGCATCAGGCGCGCGCGTGGAGGGTGTCGATGGCGCGCGCGTACACCTGCGCATACGCGGCGGCGGACCGTTCCCACGAGAAGTCCTGCTGCATCGCGGCGTCCATCCGGAGCTCCCACGCCGCCGGATCGGCGAAGCGCGCGAGGGCTCGCGAGATGGCCCAGTCCAGCGCACCCGGCAGGAACGCGTCGAACAGGAAGCCCGTGGTGTCGTCCTGCACCGTGTCGGCGATGCCACCGACGCGGCGTCCCACAGGCAGGGAGCCGTAGCGTTGCGCGCGCATCTGTGTGAGCCCGCACGGTTCGTATTGCGACGGCATGAGAAACATGTCCGCGCCCGCCATGAGCCGGTGTTCGAGCCGGTCGGTGAAGTCGAGCTGCACGCCCACGTGACGCGGCCGTGCCCTGGCCAGCGCGAGCAGTGCGCGTTCGTACTTGGCCTCACCGGCGCCCAGAAACACGAACTGCGCGTCCAGATTCCAGACGAGCTGCGAGTTGAGGATGAGGTCGAGTCCTTTCTGGCCCACCATGCGGCCGGCCATCCCGAACAGCGGCGTCCGCCGGCGCTGCGGCAACCCAAACGATCGCTGGAGCGCCGCCTTGCAGCGCGCTTTGTTGGCGAGGTCGCTGCGGGAGTACGGCGCCGTGATCTGCTCGTCGGTGGTGGGATCCCAGCACGTCTGATCGATGCCGTTCGTGATGCCGGAGAACCGGCCGTCGAGCCACTGAAACACCTCATGCAGACCGAAGCCACCGCCCGCGGTGCGTAGCTCCTGCGCGTGCGTGGGGCTGACGGTGACGACCATATCGGCGAACGTGAGCCCGCCCTTGAGGAAGTTGATGCGGTCGTACCACTCGAGCTGCCGGAAGTTGTACACCTCGGGGGGAATGCCGCACTCGTTGAGCATGGAGGCGGGGAAGTGCCCCTGATAGCCGGCGTTGTGCACCGAGAGCACCGTCGGCGTGGTGGCGTAACGCTCGCGGAGGTCGGCGTACGTGCGCATGTACATCAGCGCCAGCGACGCGTGCCAGTCGTGCGCGTGGACGAGCACGGGCCCCACGATCAGGCGCGGGATGCCATCGAGCACCGCGCGCGAGAACAGTGCAAACCGCCGCGCATTGTCGGCGTAGTCCGTCCCGCCTTCGCCGTATAGCCCGGCGCGACTGAACGCCGTGGGGATGTCCACGAACACCACCTTCGGTCCCGCGGGGGGCTGCACTTCACGGAAGAAGCGCACCTCCTCGCTTCGGAAGCCGAGGTCTACCCGGATCGGTCGCCCGAGGGGGGCGAGGTCGGGCGCGAAGTCGCGCACCGATCGGTACAACGGCACGAACACCACCACGTTCGCGCCGTCCTTCACTTGCTGGTTGG
>CANJOX010000086.1 GCA_947475795.1 Gemmatimonadota bacterium | reverse complement strand
TGGGGATCCGGCGCAGGTCCTTACTGCTCTGATCAATCGTCGCCGTGAGCGCCTGCTCACGCAGCCGGAGCTGGGTGAGATACGCGTCGAGGACGGAGGGGATCGACGCGCGCAGCGACGCCAGTGCCGCGATTTCGTTCTGCACCCGCGGCAGTTCATCGGTGTAGCTCTCGCGGAGCTTGCGCAACGCGAGCTCACGTTCGGCGTAGTCTGCCAGCACGCGCCGCAGGTTCTCGGCGGCCGGATCAGCGTTCACGCTGGGAATGGAGAGCACGGCTTCACGCGTGATCACACCGCCCGGCTGGCGCCCCTTGGCCAGAATGCCTTCCAGCGCCGCGCGGTCGCGCTTGTAATTGTCCACGAGCACCTGATCGCGGAAGTAGTTCTCGAACACCGGGCTGTTCGTCATCTCGATCCCCGGGGTGATCGACTGACGCTCATTCGGCTCGGTGACCGTGCGCACCCGGAAATTCTCGAGCGCATTTTCCGCCGCCGACAGATTATCCGCCGAGTACTGCCGCTGTCCTTCCAGAATGGCGGCGACCGACGTGATGTTTTTCTTTTTGAGGGCGGTGGCCACCACCACAAACTGCTCCACCCACGCGTTCAGGGTGGCCGCCGTGCGCGATGCGCTCTGCCCCGTCAGCGTGAGAAACAGAAACGAACTGCCGTTCTCGAGCTTCAGGTCGAGTTTCTGAATGAGCGCAATCGAGGCTTCGCGCGGAGTCTGCACGGTGAACACGATCTCAGACCGCCCCTCCAGCGACTTCGCCGGCGGCTGCCACTGAAACCCGACGGCACGGCCGATGGAATCGCCCACGGCGCCCTTTTCGACTTCGAGCCCGGGTTTGAGCGACAGCGTGTACTGCGTGCCCGTGACCGCCATGACATACGTGCCCGCGCGGAGCCGCTGCTGCCCCTGCTCCACGCGCAGGGAGCGGAACAGGGTGCTGTCGGCCGCCACTGCGGGCGTCACGAAGAGTCCGAGTTCGGTCACCACCGGATCGGCGATCGCAAACGACCGGAGCAGGTCCTGCCACCCCGATGCCTGCAACAGTTCTGCCGCCTGGATCGGCCCACTGTTGCCACCGTTCTCTTTCGTTCCGGTGCCCTGCTCCAGCAGAATCGTCGCCCGGACTTCGTACTCGGGTTCAATGAAGCGGGTGGCCGCATAGCCGCCGGCACCACCCAGCACACCAAGCAGCAGAATCAGCCACTTGAACCGCTTCACGGCGCCAACGTACCGGGCGAGGCTCGGCCCCTTCGGTTCCGGGGCGGCCTCCTGCCCGCCGCCCCAGTCCGCAGGCGGCGCGCCTTCCTGGTAGCTGTCGAGGGCGCTATCACGCGCCGATACGGGCTGAATCTGCTGACCGGACATTTGGGAATACGGGCTGAAGTCTGGCGAATGTCTGCCCTAGGACGGCTGATGCGTCCTGAGCGCAACACCGTGCGTGGAAACCACAGTACGATCGATGCGTGGGCACCACAGGGGTGTGACGTTCTCGCCTATGTTGCAGTCATTACACGGTTACTGTTGTGTCAGAACGACAAACATAGTGCATCTGTCGGGTTCCTGCATCATATTGTGGTACACAACCGATGATGTTCGCACGAAGCAGACTCTCGTCGATGCTGAATTGTTGCCAAAGAGCATCGGGTGTTGAGACAATGCAGCACTTGTGTCGTCTTCCATACGTGAATCGGTTGTCCGTCCGTCCGTGATCCGCTGTACGCCCGCCGCCATACCGCCATGACCGATCCGTTCCTCTCCGACAGCAGTTCGTCCGCCGTGCCCGACAAAGGCACGGGGCTGCGCATCCTCGTCGTCGACGATGATCGCACGCTCCGCGAGGGGTGCGCGTCGGTGCTCCAGATGGATGGACACACGGTCACGGCGACCGGGCGCGGCGACGAGGCACTGGAGATGGTGCGCCGCCGCCGCTTCGATCTGGTGCTCGCGGACCTGTACATGACACCGATCTCCGGCATGGAGGTCCTCAAGGCCGCCGTCGAAGCTCACAAGGATGTGATCGTCGTGGTCATGACAGGGAATCCGAGCGTCGCCTCCAGCATTGAGGCGCTGCGCGCGGGGGCGTGGGATTATCTCCCCAAGCCGTTCTCGGCGTCCCACCTGCAGGTCCTGGTAGGCCGTGCGGCGCATGCTGTGAACGCCAGCAAGGATACCCGCGAGCAGATCAAGCCCTCACTGGTCACCCAGAACGGGGCCGGCGAGCCGATGGCACTGCTCGGTGTGTCACCGTCCTTCAAAAAGGCGGTGGAGCTGGCCCAGAAGGTGGCCGCCACCGACGCCTCGGTGATGATCAGCGGCGAAAGCGGCACGGGCAAGGAAATGATCGCGCAGTTCATTCATAAGCACAGCCGTCGGACCAACCGAAAGCTGGTGCCGATCAACTGCGCCGCCCTCCCGGACAACCTGCTGGAATCGGAGATGTTCGGCTATCGGAAGGGAGCCTTCACGGGCGCCGACCGCGACAAGCCCGGCCTGCTCGAGGTCGCCAACGGCGGCACGCTGTTCCTCGACGAGCTCACCGAAATGACCATGCCCCTGCAGGCCAAACTGCTGCGCGTGCTGCAGGACGGCGTGGTGCGCCGACTCGGCAGCGAAACGCAGGATGCCGTGGTCGACGTGCGCTTCATCTCGGCCACCAACCGTGACCCGCAGGAAGCGGTACAGCAGGGCCTGCTGCGCGAAGACCTGTTCTACCGGCTGCGCGTGGTGCCCATCAAGCTACCCCCGCTGCGTAAGCGGCTGGAAGATATTCCGCTGCTGGCCGAGTTCTTTTTGAAACGGTCCTGGGAACGGCACCGCCACAGTGGTCCGCCACCCGCGCTCACGCCGGAAACGGTCACGTTTCTGCAGTCGCGCCCGTGGCGGGGCAACGTGCGCGAGTTGCAGAACGTGATCGAGCATGTGGCGGTAATCGCCGAGGGGAACCGCCCCATCACGCCCGACGACATTCCGATCTACGACGACGGCCCGGCAATCGTGGAGCAGTCGGGGCTCCCCGCTGCCATCATGGACGATTCATTCCACGTGGCCAAGGACAACCTGATCGCCCACTTCGAGCAGCAGTACCTGTCGCGCCTCACCACCCGGGCGGGCGGCAACATGTCAAAGGCCGCGCGGCTGGCGGGCGTTGACCGCACCACGCTCTACCGGCTCATGGAAAAACACGGCGTCCGTCGTGACGTGCTCTCGGGGCCGGCTGACTGATGGCCACCGACACTGCGGGTACGCGCCTCACCGCGCCCTCGTCCGACACGTCCGCCGACGTGAGCCCGGAGTCCATTGCGGCGCTGGTGGCTCAGGGTGCCGCCTCACTGCGGCTGCCCGAACTCCCCGCCCTGTCGCCCACGCCCGATGCGGCGCCCGCGCTCGGTGCCGAGGATGCCCTCGAGCTCCTGGTGGGCGTCACGCACGACATGCGCTCCCCGCTCAGCTCGATCCTCGTGTTGCTGGAGCGCCTGCGCACCGGGCAGGCCGGACCGGTGACGCCGGCGCAGGAGCGACAGCTGGGACTGTTGTACAGCGCCGCGTTCGGATTGGCGGCCATGACCAACGATGCGCTTGACTTCGCCCGCGGCACCTCGCGGCTGGCCGCCGCCGACCCGGTGCCGTTCTCCATCGGTGACCTGCTGCGCTCGGTGCGCCAGCTGGTCCAGCCGATCGCCGAGGAGAAAGGGTTGGTGCTGCGCTGCAGCGGACCCGCCGGTGACCGGCGGATCGGTCAGCCGGCCGTCCTGCATCGCGTCCTAGTCAACCTCGTCACGAACGCGCTGAAATACACCAATAACGGCACCGTAACCGTGACCGCCGAGGCCACCGGTGCCACCGCGGTCCGGTTTCAGGTGGACGACACGGGACGGGGGATGCCGGATGCCGTGCTGGCCTCGCTCTCGTCGGCCAGCTGGTCCGGACCACTCGCCGAGGGCCGGTTCTCCGGCGCCGGACTGGGCATCGGGATCTGCCGCCGCCTGCTGGCCGATCTGGGGAGCAGTCTGTCGGCCGACGCGTTGACGCCCGTCGGGACGCGTGTGCAGTTCACGCTGGATCTTCCCGCGCCTTAGTTTCCGCTACCCACTGTTTTCAGTCGTGACCCCTTGGAGCCGGCAGAGATGAGCCAGTCGAACACCGAAACCCCCTCGGCGCAGAATACGCTCGAGCTTCGCGATACGCGCACCGATAAAGCGTACGGCGCCACCATCCGCACGGAAGGTCCCGAGGGCGACACCTACGTGCGCGCCATGGACCTGCGCGCAGTCAAGCGCGAGCCCGGCGAGTTCGGCCTGCTCAGCTACGATCCCGCGTTCATGAACACGGCGTCGTGCCGCAGTGCAATCACGTTCATCGACGGTGACAAGGGCATCCTGCGCTACCGCGGCTATCCCATCGAGCAGCTCGCGGAGAATGCCACCTTCCTCGAGGTGGCGTATTTGCTGCGCCACGGGGAACTGCCCAACCAGACGCAGTACGATACGTGGGTGCACGACATCACGTTCCACACGTACGTGCACGAGAACATCCGCAAGTTCCTGGAAGGCTTCCGGTACGACGCGCACCCGATGTCGATGATGTGCAGCGCGACCGCCGCTCTGTCGAGCTTCTATCCGCAGGCGCGCGACATCCACGATCCGCAGCAGCGCTACATCTCGATGATTCGCCTGATGGCGAAGCTGCCCACGATCGCCGCGTTTGCCTATCGCCATGTGAAGGGACTGCCGTTCATCTATCCCGACAACGACCTCGGCTACACCGAGAACTTCCTGTCGATGATCGCGCGCATGTCGGAGCCCAAGTACGAAGCCAATCCGGTGTTCGTGAGGGCGCTGGAGGTGTTGTTCATCCTGCACGCCGACCACGAGCAGAACTGCAGCACCAGCGCCGTGCGCGCCATCGGCTCGTCGGGCGTGGATCCGTTCTCGGCCGTGGCTGGCGGCATCGCGGCGCTGTTTGGCCCGTTGCATGGCGGCGCCAATGAAGCCGTGTTGCGCATGATCAGCGACATCGGTGACAAGAAGAACATCCCCGCGTTCATCGAATCGGTGAAGAGCGGCAAGGGCGAGCATCGCCTGATGGGCTTCGGCCACCGCGTGTACAAGAGCTACGACCCGCGCGCCCGCATCGTGAAGAAGCTGGCCGACGAAGTGTTCGCGCAGGTTGGCATGGACAAGGACCTGGAAATCGCGCTCGAACTCGAGCGGATCGCGCTCAGCGACGACTACTTCATTGCCCGCAAGCTGTACCCCAACGTGGACTTCTACACGGGGCTCATCTACCGCTCCATGGCGTTCCCCACCGACTTCTTCACCGTGCTGTTCGCGGTGGCGCGCGTGTCGGGGTGGATGGCGCAGTGGGAAGAGATGATTCTGGACAAGGAACAGAAGATTGCCCGTCCGCGTCAGATCTACATCGGCGAGGGCGAACGGCAGTACACGGACCAGCTGGCCGAGAAGTTTCCGCGGGCGCGGAAGGACAGCATCCGGAAATGACCACGACGGCGTCGGGCGACAGACTGCCGCCCGGCGCCGACCGTGCGGTACCGGTGTTCACGGTAGACGTGGAAGACTGGTTTCAAGTCAGTGCATTCGAACCGCACGTGGCCCGCACCGGCTGGGACAGCCATGAATCGCGCGTGGAGCGGAACACCGACCGGGTACTGGCGCTGCTGGCCGAGTCGGGAGCGCGGGGCACATTCTTTACGCTGGGCTGGGTGGCCGACCGGTTTCCTCGGCTGGTGCGTACCATCGCCGACGCCGGGCATGAGATCGCCTCGCATGGGTACGCGCACCAGCGCATTCCCACCATCAGCGAGCGCGCCTTTCGCGACGACGTGCGCACCGCCAAGGCCTCGCTCGAAGATGCCGCCGGGGTGCCCGTGACGGGCTACCGGGCGCCGTCCTTCTCGCTCACCGACGACGTGTTGTGGGCGGCGCGCGTGCTCGTGGAGGAGGGACATGTGTACGACTCGAGCCGCTTTCCGATCGCGCGGCGTGGCTACGGCACCGCGAGCGGTCGCGCCGACCCCCATGTGATCAACACGGCATCGGGGCCATTGCTGGAGTTCCCACCCGCCGTGTGGGATGTGGCAGGCGTACGGGTGCCGGTGGCCGGTGGCGGGTGGTTTCGGCAATTGCCGCTGTGGGTGATTCAGCGAGGGCTGGGTGCCGTGCTCACGTCGGGACGTCCGGCCGTGTTCTACATCCACCCGTGGGAGATCGATCCTGGTCAGCCGCGGCTGCCGGTGGGGTTGCTCACGCGCATCCGCCATTACCGGGGACTGGCAGCGACCGAGTCGCGGCTCCGCACGCTCCTGCGCACGTGGCGCTTTGACTCATTCCACGGGCTGATGAACGGCGGGGTGGCATAGTCGTGGTGGAGATCCGGGAAGCAGACGGCGACGGCAGCGCGTGGAATGCGTTTGTGGAGGCTGCGGCGCATGGCAGCACCTTCCATCGGTGGGAGTGGCGCGGTGTGTATCGCGACTGCTACGGGCATACCACCCCGTATTTGGAAGCGCGGCGTGCTGGACAGTTGGTGGGCGTGCTGCCGCTGGTGCGGGTGCGCTCGCTGGTGTTCGGGCACTACCTCGTGAGTTCGCCGTTCGTGAGCTACGGTGGGCCCCTTGGCGACGCCGAGGCGCAGCGGGCGCTGTGCGCGCACGCTGCCAGGATCGCAAACGGCGCCAAGCTGGTGGAGCTGCGCGCTCGGCAGCCGATCGACACGGACCTCACGCTGGTGTCGCGCAAGATCACCGTGTTACGCGACCTGGTGCCGGGTGACTACGACGCCACCTTCAAGGGATTTGACAGCAAGCTGCGGAGTCAGGTGCGTCGGGCGGAGCGCGAGGGCGTGACGGTGCGGTTCGGTCGTGATCAGGCCGCCGCGTTCCATCGCGTCTTCGCCGAACACATGCGCGATCTGGGCTCGCCGGCGCACGGGCCGGCATTCTTCGAGCGGCTGGCCGATGCACTGGGCGACCGGGCGTGGATCGGCGTGGCGTACCTGGGCGACGTGCCGATTGCCGGCGGCTTCGCGATCGAGAACGGCGGCGAGGTGGAGATCTCGTGGGCGTCGGCGCTGCGCCGATACGCGAAGATCGCCCCCAACATGGCCCTGTACGGCGCGTTCATCCGGCGCGCGTGCGAACGCGGATTCGCCGTGTTCAATTTCGGTCGGTGCACACCGGAATCCGGCACGCACAAATTCAAGCGGCAGTGGGGCTCGCGGGACGAGCCGTTGGCGTGGTATCAGCACAGCCCATCGGGCGAGCCGAGCGCACCGCCGAACCCGGATCAGGGCGCGTTCGCCCTGGCGGTGAGAGTGTGGCAGCAGCTTCCGATTGCGGTCGCGGGACCGTTGGGGGCCCGGTTGATTGGGGGGATTCCGTGAACGGAGTGCGGTCGCGGCTGCGTCGGACGCTGGAACCCGTGCTCGCCCGTTTCCCACGGCGCACACGGGCTGGCGATCGCCTCATCCTCGCGTACCACAACATCAGACCCGCCGGCACGCGGCCTTTCGGCGACCGATCGCTTCACCTTGCGCTCGATCACTTCGAGGCGCAGCTGAGCGTGATCCGTCAGGAAGCTGACATCGTGCCACTGATGGAGTTGCTGAATACGCATGCAGCACAATCACGGCGCGTTGCCATCACCTTCGACGATGCGTACGCCAGCGCTGTGACGATCGGCGTGCGAGCGTGCGTAGATGCCGGTGCTCCCTGTACGATCTTCGTCACTCCAGGTCTGCTGGGTACGATCCCCATCTGGGACCGCCGAGGCGACGCGAATACGTGGACCGAGAGGGACCGCACCGCCTTTCTCTGGGAACATGGCGGTATCGACACAGCGATCTCCTCGTCCCACGCCACGCCGTCCGCAGCCCGCATTGCGACCCACGAAGAACTCGTGATCGCGGCGCAGCATCCGGGCGTATCGCTGGGCGCGCACACCATGACCCATCCCAACCTTGGCGTGCTCACCCCTGAGGCCGCGAGACGGGAGCTCGGCGACAGTTGGGAATGGGTACGGCACCAGTTCCCGGGGCAGGCTGTGCCCGTCGCCGCATACCCGTTCGGTATCGCGCCCGGAGACGCAGCAGCCGTGTGCGCGGCATCGGGCCTCTCGTTTGGTGCACTCGTGTCCGGTGGTTGGATGCGCGTCCGCCCGGCTGCGCATGCCGTTCCACGCTGGAACGTGCCGGCCGGGATCTCGCGCAATGGCTTTCTGCTTCGCTTGCGTGGACGGTTGATCGGATGAACGGATCCGCGAATCACACGCAACCGATCCGATGTGTCGGGGAGACGGCAGCCCACCGCTGATGGCACACAACATTCTCCTGCTGTTTCACTGCGCCACGAACACCGGCTACGCCATCGCGCCGCTCGAACAGGTGTTCGATGCGGCCGCGCGCATTGTCGCTGGGGCGACCGGCCACGTGCACTATGCGTATCAGTCGATGGCCGGCGGGCGGCCGCAGCACTTGCAGGGCCGGTCGGCGGACGTCACGACGGTCTCATACGTTGGACTGTCCGCCGACGAGGTGGCCGCGTTCAGTCGATGGGTCGCCGAGCGCGAGATCGATTTGGTACTGGGCTTCGATCTGCCACTTCGGGCGCCGGTGCTGTCCGCCATCCGCGCCGCCGGGCGAGCGAAGGTGATGGCGTATTGGGGCGCCTCGATCAGCGGGGTGTATCCGTGGTATCTCCGACCACTCCGCCGCCTGCAGTATCTCGCTTCGCCGCATCGCCCGGATCACTACGTGTTCGAATCGGAAGGAATGCGTAACGGTGCAGTGTACGGTGCGATGATACCACGTGACCGCACGTCGCTGTGCCGGCTGGGAGTCGACACCGACGTGTTCCGACCCGACGCCAGCGCGCCCAACTACTCCCACGCTCTCTGGGGGATTCCCGCCAACCGACAGATCGTCTTCTTCTCTGGCCACATGGAGCCCCGCAAGGGCGTAGACGTGCTCATTCGCGCCTTTATCCAGTTGCTCACGATAACGGGACGACGGGACCTGCAGCTCCTCCTGCTGGGAAACAAGGACGGGGAAGCCGAGCGCTTCGCCCACCTGTATGCCGACACGCCAGTCGCTACGCATGTCACGTTCGGTGGATACCGGAACGACCTGCACCGGATCCACCGGGACGTGGCGATCGGTGCGATTTCATCGACCGGATGGGACTCCTTCACCATGTCCGCCGTCGAACTTGCGGCGTCCGCTGTGCCGTTGGTGGTCTCCGATCTGCCCGGGCTTCGTGAGGCGGTTGTCCCGGACGTCACCGGCCTCATGGTACCCGCCGGCAATGTCGCTGCGCTCGCATCGGCGATTGGACGTCTCGCTGACGATGCATCACTGCGCCGACAGCTTGGAGCTGCCGCCCGCGAGCGAGTATTGCGAGATTTTTCTCGGCACCGGCAGATCATGCAAATCGCGGAGACCATGCGCCTGTCACTGTCCGGCGCATCCGCATGAGCACCGTCAATCGGCCGCGTCTCTCCATCGTGATCTGCACGTGGAACCGGGCACCACGCTTGCGCCTGACGCTGGCGTCGCTGCTGCAGTCGGAGGCCAGCGCGCTGTCGTGCTGCGAGGTCCTGGTCGTGGACAATCGAAGCACCGACGCCACGAGGGCAACGGCCGATGCGTACGTGCAGACAGGTGCGGTACGGTACGTGCTGGAAACCAATCCCGGACTTTCCCACGCGCGAAACCGTGGGGTAGCGGAGACCACCGGGCTATGGATCCTGTTTCTTGATGACGACGTGCTGGTTGCACCGACCTTTCTGACGAACTATCTGGCCGGCATGGCGTCACATGCGTTCGCCGGATATTTCGGTGGACCGGTGCGACCCTTGTTCGACGGGGCCACTCGTGCGTGGACCTCCGCGGTGATGACGGATCACCCGTGGATTTACAGCTGCCTGGATCTCGGTCCCCCCACACGGCCGTTTAGGCCCGGGCAATTCCCGTTCGGCGCGAACATGTGCATCCGGCGTGATCTGCTCCTCGATCACCCCTTCTCGCCGGAGCTCGGATACCGCCACGGCGCACTGATCCCCGGCGAAGAGGCGGAATTATTCGCCCGCCTGCAGGGTATGGGGATCGACGGAGTATGGCTGGCAGATTGCGCGCTCCAGCATTGCCTTCCCGACGAACGGAATTCCCTCCGCTATTTGATGCGGCGCGCTCACGGCCAGGGACGGATGATTGGGCGGAACACCGCGCATCAAGGTCGCTCAGCCCTGTGGGCGCTTCGCGACGCGGTCGCCGCCATCGGCCGAACTATCGTTCAGCTCGTACCGGAGCCAGGGTCTGCCGTGGCGTCCCTCGTGCGGTTGTCGTTCGATGTGGGTGTGCTGAGGGGATATGGGGTCGACGGTAGGCGAGCCGGCAAGCGCCAGGAAGCTAGATGAGACCTTCAGCGAGTCACTCGTTCAGCGCGCA
>CANJOX010000085.1 GCA_947475795.1 Gemmatimonadota bacterium | reverse complement strand
GACCGCGCCTTCCTGCGGCAGGTGGCCACCCGCGTGTGGTGGTTCAACGGGACACGCCTGATGGACTTCGACGGCCCCTTCGACGAGTGGGAAGCGGATCGCGCCCGCCGGGCCGCCGGGGCGCGCTGACGGCGGCGCCGGTCGCGCGGGCTACACCGACGGCGCTGGGATCAGGCGTCGCGCCAGTCGTCCGGCTAACCGGCGCGCCACCCAGGGCCCGATCATGGGCGACAGCAGCACCGTGGGCGCGGTGAGCAGCGCCTGCACGAGCGGCATCAGCGCCCGCAGCGGCGAGCCGGTGGTGCACCGGTCTTCCGCGTCGTCCACCAGGCGCACCAGCCGCCGGATACGCAGCGCCCGCCGCCACCGCGATTTGGGCAGCTCCCGGATGGCGCGACGTGCCACCCGTTCGCGCAGCTGCCGCACGTTGGACGGTCGCCATTGCGTGGGGGTGATGCGGTAGATCACCACGACATCAGGGCACAGCACCACCGGGCCGTGACGGGTGACCTTGTGCATCAGGTCGCGATCGTCGCAGGGCACCAGCTCGGGCGCATAGCCGCCCACCGCGCGGACCACCTCGGTCACAAGCAGCGTCTGGCTGGGAATGGCCGACCAGCCGGCCAGCAGTGCCGTGGTGATGTCACGCGGTCCGCGCCCCCACGGGTGCACCTGACGCCGCCGATAGCCCTGCGCCGTGAACCAATCTTCGCGCGCGCCCACCGCGGCCACGGCCTGCGGGTTCGCGTCGAGTGCCGCCGAGAGTACCGCGAGCGCGCCGGGCGTGAGCAGGTCGTCGTCGTCGAGGAACAGGACGTGGCGGCCACGGGCCATCGGCAGCGCCCGGTTGCGGGCCACCGCCTGCCGTTGCGGCACCTCCTGCCGGATCGCCGACACGCGCGGGTCGGCGAGCTGCGCCAACCAGCGCCAGCTGTCATCGGTCGAGGCATCGTCCACCACGATGGCCTCCCACTGCACGCCCTCCTGCCCCCGGAGGCTGTCAAGGCACTCGTGCAGCAGCGCCCGCCGGTTCCGGGTCGGGATGATGACGGTGACGTCGGGCGCGCCGGTCACGAGGCGCGGCGTGACGCGGCCCCGGTGCGGCGACGCGCGGCGTCGATCGCCGCAGCGTAGGCGTCGAGGTGCGCCTGCAGCGCCGGTTCGGTGGCGAACTGTTGTGCCACGAAGGCGTATCCCGCCCGGCCCAACGTGCGCCAGCGGTCGTGCGCCAGCAGCCACGTCAGCGCGTCCTGCAGGCGTCCCTCCTCGGCGTGTGCCCCGAACCGGCTCGCAAACCCGTCCGGGTCGTTGCCGCTCAGGATGGCGGTCCCGTGGGCCGCCGCTTCCAGGAAGGTGGTGGGCAGCCCCTCGCGCAGCGAGGTGTTCACCAGCACCCAACTCTCGCCCATCACGCGGCTCCACGCCGGGTCGGCGAATTGATCGAGCACCCCGGTCATGAGGAGATTGGGCAGGCCGCTGTACCGCACCCGCAGCGCCCGGTCGCGCTGCGGGTCGCGCGCACCACCCACGGCGACGCAGGTCACGTGCGGATTGGCGGCCGCGAGCGCGAAGAAGTGCTCGATGCGCTTGCGCCCCTCCCATCGCCCCACCCAACAGATCGTCGGACGCGTGGCCTTCGGGGTGTCGGTGAGCGGCAGGTCCACGGGCGACGCCAAGAGGGGGGGCGTCTCCGGCAACCCGAAAATGGCCCGCGCCTTGGGGCCAATGAACGTGGCCGCTGCGTAGCGCCCATCGGCCTGGCGCACCGCACGCGTGACCAGCGGATTGCCGATGAACTGCCGGTAACTCCACCACCCGGCCGCCGGCATGCCGGCGTGGTCGGATTCGATGCGCCAGTCCACGTGGTCCATGGGATCGCGAAAGGTCACCACATGCGCCGCCTGCGGACAGGCGATCCGGGACAGCAGGGTGAGCATCGAGGTGTCCTGCGAGTGGTACACATCAGCGCGCAGCGTGCGGAATAACCGTACCGCGTGGTCCATCCGGGCCGGCGCTACCTGATGCACCGTCATCCCCTCGAGCTCGTACCGGTCCGGGCGATCGGGTGACCGCCGAGAGACGACCACCGACACCTGCACTCCCCGACGCGCCAGTTCCCGTCCGATAAAGCGCGTGGACCGGCCAAAGCCGCCGTAGATCGAATCCCCGAAGAACTCGATGCACATCAGGCAGACGTGCATGCTCAGTCCCTGCCCGGACGCGTCGCGGCAAGCGTATCCGCCGCCGCCTGCCAGACAAAGCCGGCCGCATTCGCCGCCTGCCAGACGGCCAGCAACAGCAGCACCGGCACGCGCGTGGGCCACGGCAGGCGGGCGAGCGACGCGGGCAGATAGCGCGGCAGCCCCACGTGTAAGCGCAGATCGTCCGCCATGCGCCCACTGCGCCGCGCGCGGCGTGCCTGGTGGTAGCGCCACGCGCCGCGTCCGTAGTTCACATACTGACGGACGAAGCCGCCCAACGAGCTCCGGTGATCGTGGTGCACGTAGGTGTGGGGACAGCGCACCAGCTGCCCGCCCGCCTGCCGCCACCGGTCCACGAAGTCGCGGTCTTCCGCCGCCAGCCGGCCGTAGCGTACGTCGCACCCGCCCAGCGCGAGGTAGGCGTGCCGGTTGAGTGCAAAGTTGAGCCCCGGCAGGAAACGTGGCGGGGCACCGGGCGGATTGAAGAAGGCGTCCACCGCTTCGGTAATGACCTGACCGGCCGCGGGGATGGCGGCGTGCCGTGCGTCGTGCACCACGAGCCCGGCCACCAGCGCGTCGGGGTGCTGCTCCACGAGGGCCACGAGCTGGGCCAGCCACTCACCATCCGCGCGACAGTCGTCGTCGAGGAAAGCCAGCACCGTCCCGCGCGCGCGGGCGGCGCCCGCATTGCGGTTGGCGGCCACGCCACCGTTCGGCACCACGTGGTGTGCCAGCTGCAGCTGCGTCGCAAACTCCGCGAGGATGGACGCGACCGACGTCGTCGAGACGTCCACCACGACCACTTCGAAATCGCACCGGGGCAGCGACTGGGCGGCCAGCGACGCGAGGCAGTCCCGCAACGCCGCGGGCCGGTTGTAGGCCATCGTCACCACGGACACGCGCAGCGTCGGTGGTGCCACGGTTCCCGTGTCCGGCGTGGTGCGTGCACCCGCACGCATCACAACGGGATGCACCGCGCGCCGTCTCACCTACGCGAGGCCGGGCGGATGCTCTCCCGCCACCCGGAAGTGTCGTTCCAGTGCGACGCCCACTTGTCCCACCAGTCCGTCGTCGAACAACCGCCCCAACAGTGTGATGCCATGCGGCACGCGGCGCGGCGTGCTGAAGTGGGGCAGGGGACGCTCGGGGTTGGGCGCCCAGTCGCTGCGGGCGTCCGACACCTGCACGAAGCCGGCGCGCAGGGTGAGACTCGGGTGCCCTGTGGCGTTGGACAGCGTGAGCATTTCGTCACGCAGCGACGGCACCAGCAGCACATCGACCTCGCTAAAGATCCGCGCCATCTCGTTCGCGACGCGACGGCGGAAGCGGTCGGCCTGCACGAAGTCCACCGCCGACAGAAAGCGCGCCTGCCGGAACAGGTTGGGCCAGGAGTCGTTCGTCTGCGATGTCAGCTGGCTCGTCTTGCCATTGAGGGTGATCTCCTCGAACGCGGCCGCCGCTTCGGCGAAGATCAGTAACGTGAGCGCGCCATACGGCCAGTCGGGGAGTGACACCTCGGTCGGCACCATCCCCAACGTGCGCACGGCGTCGAGCGCGGCGCGATCGACGTCGGTGGCGGGGTGCTCCTGCATCCACTTCGGGACGTAGCCCACGCGGAGTCCCTTCACGCTGCCGTTCGCGTCGTAGTCGAGCGTACTGGGCACGCTCGCCACATCGCCCGCATCGGGCCCGGAGATCGCGCGCAGCACCAGCATGGCGTCTTCGACGCTGCGCGTCATGGGGCCCAGTTTGTCGAACGACCAGCACAGCGTCATCGCGCCTGTGCGCGGGACGCGGCCGAAGGTGGGACGCAGCCCCGTCACACCGCAGCGCATGGCGGGACTGATGATGCTGCCCCCCGTTTCGCTGCCGATCGAAAACGCGACGAGCCCGGCGGCCGTGGCCGCGCCCGGCCCGGCGCTCGAACCTGACGCGCCTTCCTCCGGCAGCCACGGGTTCATGGTCTGTCCGCCAAACCAGATGTCGTTGAGTGCGAGCGCGCCGAGGCTGAGCTTCGCGATTAACACGGCACCGGCCTCGCGCAGGCGCGTGACCACGACGGCGTCGGCGGTCGGGATCCGGTCGCGATAGATGTCGGCGCCATACGTGGTGGCGATGCCCGCCGTATCGAGCAGATCCTTCACGCCGTACGGGATGCCGTGCAGGGGACCGCGATAGCGGCCGGCGGCGATCTCCGCATCGGCGGCGCGCGCCTGCGTGAGGGCGAGATCGCGTGTGACCGTGATGACGCTGCGCAGCTGAGGATCCAGCCGCGCGATACGGGCGAGATAGATGGTGGTGAGTCGCTCGGAGGTGAGCTGTCGTGTTTCAATCCAGCGCGCGAGCTGCGTGACGGGCGCGAACGCGATGGCGCTGTCCGACGTCGGCAGGGGGCCCGGATTCACAACGGTGCGAACGAACCGATCGCGCGTGGATCCCCGCGGTGTGCCGGCCACGGCGGGATTCCATTGCGACGCCGGCACCATGGTGTCATCCAGCGGTACGCTGCGCGGCCCCACGCGTCGCTCGAGCGTGCCCGCCATGCTGGTGCGCCAGTTCGCTGCGGCCTGCGTGCGTTCGGCGTCGGTCATCTGCACCTGCATCAGCGGCTCGGCGGCGGCGAAGGTCTCGGCCGTCACCGATGGACCGGCGGCGGCCGACGTGCCGAAGGTGGGCGGCGCACCGGGCGTGGTGGCGGCTGCGGTGCCGGGCGTCTGCTCCGCACCGCGGCAGGCCGCTGCGGCCGCGAGCATGCCGATGGGCGCCTGCAGCAGAAACTGACGACGGGTGTTCACCGCAGGCCTCGGATGACGAACAGTTTGGAGTTGAATTCCGACGCGACGTACGCGTACTGCGTGGGATCGTCGGCGATGGCAAAGGCGACCGCGGTGGCCACGGCACTGCCGCGCGGCGGCGTGACATCGAGCAGCAGCGATGATGCGCCCGTGCTCAGCGAGAGCGCGCTCACGCGAAAGGCGCCGTCGCGCACGTACAGCGCCCGCCCGTCGGCACTCCAGCGGATCACCGCGCGGCCGTCGAGCCCCGCCACGGTCTGTCCGGAATCGGCGGGCCCGCCGTAGCGACGGCCTTCGACGACGACCTGCGTCCCATCGGGCGAGAGTTGCCCACCGTACGATGCGACGGCCGGCGTCACCGCAGTCAACGCGCCCGAATCGATGGGCGCGCGATAGCAGCGTCGTACGTCGTCGTTGTGATCGCCGCAGATCAGGATGGCCCGTCCATCCGGGTACCACCCGCCAGCGGTGACGTGTTTGAGTCCGTGCAGGTCGATCGCCCGCTCGGCCCCCGGCCCGACCGGTTGCAGGACCAGCCGGGTCTCCGTGGTCGATATCCGCACTAGCACCCACTGGTCGTCGGGAGAAAATGCGATGGGGAGGCCGACGCCAAGTCGGACCACGCTCCCGTCGGCATGACGCAGCATCGTGGAGTAGGTGGGCCCACCCTGCACCGACTGATCGGTGAACGCGAGCTGCGCGCCATCGTGCGAGAAGACCGGTTCGTTCGGGAATTCCTGCCATGACACATCGGCATCGGCCGGTGTGCCCTGCTGATGCAACATGAGCCGCAGCGCCACATCCTCTCGCGAGACCAGCGCCGTGCCGTCGGCCAACCAGTCGGTCAGCACGACGCTCCCCGGCCCGGCGTACACATCGCGGATAACGCCCGAGAGCGACACCGCGCGCACCGCCCGGTGCGATACGTCGCTGCCGGCCGAGAAGAGCACTTCGGTACCGGTCTTTGACCAGACGGTGCCTTGCACCGTGGGGAATTCCGGCGTGAGCATGCGGACAGCGGGCGGGATCCGCGCGGCGCCTGCCGTGTCGGCGCCCTTCGGCGGGGCCGGCGTCAACTCCAGCACCGCGACGCGGCCCCGGTCGTCGGCATAGACGGCGTGCTCCACGAACGACACGCGCTGACCGTCGGGCGAGATGCGCGGATCGCTGAGATACCCTCCTGACGAGTAGCGCGGCGTTCCCACGGGATACTCGAGCTGGCTGCGGCCATCCACCTGGGTGATGATCGCCATGCGCTGCCCATCCGGTGCCCAGTCGGCTTCCCGCACGTCGTTCTTCAGCGCTCGCGGGGCCCCGCCGGCCATCGGCATCACGGCCAGCGTCCCACTAAACACGCGATCGTACAGGTAGGTGGGGTTCACCAGCACCGCCAGCTCACCTTTGGGCGAGACGGCCAACAAATGCATGTTCTCGGTGCCGATCTGTTCGCGTTCGGGCGAATCGGGGCGGCGCACATACACCGTCGGCGTCGTGCCGCCGCTCGCCACGCTGTACACAATGGACCGGCCGTCGATGCCGAATCGCGCATTGAAGATGGTCTGCGATCGGTACGTGACATGGTCGTAGGACACGACGGGCGCCTTCGGCACCGGCACGCGGTCGCGCGCCCACCATCCTCCGGTCCCCGCGGCGACGGCCAGCGCGATGGTGGTCAGCGCCCACAGCACCCGCCGCGCGGGCCGCGACGCTGACGACGCGCTCTCGGCCGGTGGCAGCGCGTTGAGTGCCGTCACGAAGTCGGCCGTGGAGGCGAACCGGTCGGCGGGGAGCTTCTCGAGCGACTTGAGTACGGCCTGCTCCACCGCCAGTGGCACCGTGTGACGCCGGGCACGCAGCGACTCCGGCGCCGACGTGAGCACGCGTGCCACCACGGCCTGCGCGGTGGCGCCGATGAACGGCGGATCGCCCACGAGCATTTCGTACAGGGTCGCCCCCAGCGCGTAGACGTCGCACGCCGGGGTCATCTCGCGCTTGCCCATCGCCTGCTCGGGGGCCATGTACTTCGGTGTCCCCAGTGACATACCGGTGGCGGTCATCCGGCTGTCGGCCGAGCTGGCCGCGAGCGCGATCCCGAAATCGGCCACCAGCGCGCGACCATCATGCAGCAGAATGTTTTCCGGCTTGATGTCGCGATGGATCACCCCCTGCCGGTGGGCGTAGTCCAGCGCACTCGCGACTTCCGACGCGATGCGCAACGCCTCCGCGATGGGGAGCTCCTTCTCGCGATCGATGCGCCCACGCAGCGTCTCGCCCTGGATGAACGGCATCACGTAGTACACGGCGCCGTTCACCGATCCCGAATCGAACAGGGGGAGGATGTGCGGATGCTGCAGGTTGGCTGTGAGCTTGATCTCGGCCAGAAACCGGTCGACGCCGATCACGGCGGCGAGTTCGGGGCGCAGCACCTTCAACGCCACGTCGCGGTCATGCCGCAGATCGCGCGCGAGATAGACCGTGGCCATGCCGCCCTCGCCGATGGCGCGCAGCACCTGATAGCGTCCGTCGAGTGCGTTTTGGATGTCAGCCGTCACGGAATATCCATCGTTACGAGAAGTGTGCCGTCAGGAGCCCTGCGCTCACGCCGTTATTCCTTCGTGCCTACCGGCACACCCTGTGCGCGGGCCCGCTCCAGTCGTTCGAGGCGCTTGGCGCCCTGCGACATGGCGTGCTCTACGAACGGCGCGGCGGACAGGGCGAAGGGTACTGCATCGGCCGGATACGCCGCAAACGCTTCCGTGATCACCGCAATGGTGGGGTCCATCAGCACGTTCATGGTGTCGGCAATCGCGTCCCACACGGGTGCGCCGTGCTCGATCCCCAGCCGCGACAGCAGATACAGCCCGTAGGCGATGTGGCGCGACTCATCCAGCTTGAGGAGCGCGGTCATCTGCTGCATCCCCGGCAGGATGCCGCGGGTCACGAGAATCTCGTGGAACATGTGATACCCCGTTTCCGCCAGCACGCCTTCCACGATCATGTTGTACGTGGTCGACGCGCGCGCCTGCGCGTCGGGCGATGTGTCGTGGCGGAGCCGTTGCATCGCCTGCGGGAGCGCGTCGGTGATGATCGTGTGATACGCGGGCGTGTGGAAGCGGGTCAGATCGGTCTCGAGCGCACCCACCGCGTCCAGAAACCGGTGCATCCCCTCCACGTGCTTCGCTTCCTCCCACACGAAGGACGTGAGATACAGCTGTTCGTCCAGCCGCCCTTCCTGCGAGATCACATCCAGCAGCGGCAGGATGTCGATCACCACGGCCTCTTCGCCGCTCTGAAACAGCGTCGCGAGACGGAGCAGCATGTCCTGCTCGTCGGGCGCGAGCGTGCGCCACTGCTGGGCATCGACGGTGAAGTCGATGTCGGCCGGATTCCAGATCCCGTGCCGTTTGGCTTTCTCCCACAAGCGCCACGGCACCGAGGCATCGGTCAACGCGCCCGCGTCGAGACTGCGGAACCCCGTCCGTCGCGTCGGCGCCGCGGTGGGTGCCACGGCGGTCGCCGCCGACGGACTCGCGGCCGACGGACTCGCGGCCGACGGACTCGCGGCCGACGGACTCACCGTGCGGACCACCTCCACGAGCGCGTTGGCGGCTCCCACGTGCGGCAGCAACATGGGCAGCAGCCCCTTGGACAGCGTCAGATGACCGCGCATGAGTGCGACCGTGGGCGCCTCGTCACCGCGCAGTACGGTGAGCCACGCCGTGAGCGGTCCGCTGATGATGTATCGAGCCTGTCGCCGGTCGGCGTCCGTGGCCAGACGCGCCGCATGACAGCGCCCGTGCGCCAGATCGAGGAACACCGCGACGGCCGGCGTTTCGTCACCGGCGTCGGCGGTGCGTTCCAGGCAGACGGCGCCCTCCCAGCGGCGCGCGGCGTCGCGGTAGGCGGTGCTGGCTTCCAGCGCCGCGCCCAGCGCTGACGCCCACTCGTGCGAAAACAGGGGGTGCATGGGCAGTGCCTAGGCGAGGGTGTCGGGCAATCGCGTGTTGCCGTCGGTCACGCCGAGTTGTGCGATGATGTCGGCCCGCTGCGGGTAGCGCATGGTGAGATCGTCCACGCGCCCAGCCTCGAAACAGGCCGGCGTGAATCCGGGCGCCATCGTGCATCCGAACAGCGCATGCCGGCCACCGGTGCGCAGACAGCCGGCCTGCCACGTGCCGGCCGGCACGACATACTGCACGTGCTGACCCGCGAGGGGATCGGTGCCCATCAGCACGTCGCTGGTGCGGCCATCGGCGTGCAGCAGATACAGCACGAATGGATCACCGGCATAGGCATGCCACACTTCGTCGTGCGTGAGCCGATGAAAGCGCGACACGCTGCCCAGGCTCTCGGCATAGCACCCGATCATCGCGGTGCCGGCCGGCGTGCCTGCGGTGTCCGCGTCGTCCGAGCGCCACGTCTCGCGGTAGAGTGTCCCTTCGATCGGCAGTCGGTGGAAGCGGTATTGCCGCAGCAGGGCCATGGTGTCGGCGTGCACCGCGAGGCCGCTCATGTGCGCGAGCTCCATGACGTCCACGATGGCCGCGAGATCGATGGGACCATAGCAGTGCGGGTACAGCTCGCCCGGTGCGTCGTTTTTCGGTGCGGCCGACGGCAGCGGGGCCGGTGGTTCGTACACCAGTGGCGCCGTGAGCAGGGTGGGATCGATCACCAGCACCACGAGGTCGGGCACGCCGGCAAAGTAGGCGGCGGCGGTGGGCACCACTTGATGCGCCCGCGACAGGTGAATGAACCCCTCACCCGCGAGGCTGTCGGCGCGATACGCACCTGCCGCCTGCGCCTGCCCGACGGCCTCGCGGCGGCAGAGGTGAAATACGGCGTGATCGTGCGGCGGCGTCATGCCGGAATGTAGCAGGCGTGAGGCGAGCGGGCGGCGGTGCGCCACGCGTGCCGCGCCTCTCACCGGAGACGCGACACGCCGACCACGCCCGTTACGGCGTGATCTTTCTCGGCGCCTGCTGCTTGATCTTCTCCATGTACTTCTTGAAGAAGGCCTTGTGGATGTCCGTCATATCGATCTCGCGCCCCTGGATGTACGACTGGATGATGTTGCTCGTCATATCCAGCGGTGTGCCCGTCGTGATGAGCAGCGTGCCTTCCTTGCCCACTTCCAGCGAGCCCACCTTATCGGCGACGCCCATGAATTCGGCAGCGTTGATCGTCACTGCCTTGAGTGCCTCCTCCTCGGGCAGGCCGAACGCGACGGCCACCCCGGCCTCCCACGGCAGCCGATAGCTGTACAGTCCGCCCGATCCGCCGGCGATGGCGAACTTCACCCCCGCGGCGTGCAGCTTGGCCGGCGTTGCGTACGCGTTGTCGTAGCTCTCGTACTGCCGGTCGGGAGCGGACATGGTAGAGGTGAGAATCACCGGCACCCCTTCCGCCTTGAGGCGATCGGCCACGAACAGCGCGTCACGCCCGCCGCGGATCACGAGCTTGACGCCTTCGGCTTTGGCCCACG
>CANJOX010000084.1 GCA_947475795.1 Gemmatimonadota bacterium | reverse complement strand
CCGTCCCCCCTTCAGTCACCTTGGTGGTGAAGAAGGGCTCGAACACCCGGCGCTGCACGTCCACCGGCATGCCAACCCCGGAATCACGCACCGTGATCTGCACGCACGACGCCCCCGGACCGCCGAATTTGTCGGCCAGGTCCGCATCCGGTTTCATGACGTCAAGCGATACGGCCAGCACGCCACCGCCGCGCATCGCATCGCGTGCATTGACGACCAGATTCACCAGCACCTGCTCCAGCTGCCCGGGATCGACCCGGATAAAGACCCGGTCGGTGGGCAGGTGCAGTTCAAAGCGGATGTGGGCGCCGATGAGCCGCTGCAGCATGCGCTCCAGATTGCGCATCAACTCCACGGGATCGATCACGCGCGGACGCATGATCTGCTGACGGCTGAACGCAATCAGCTGGGCCACGAGCCCCGCCCCGCGCTCGCCGGCCGACCGGATTTCCAGCAGATCCGCCAGCAGCGGGTCTTCGGGATCCATGCGCGAGAGCGCCAGCTCGGAGGTGGCCGTGATCACCGTGAGCAGCGTGTTGAAATCGTGCGCGATGCCGCCGGCCAGGCGCCCCACGGCTTCGAGGCGCTGCGTGTGCTGCATGCGCGCCTCCATCGCCTTGCGTTCCGTGATGTCCTGCGTAATGCAGCACAGCCGCGTCACCCGCCCCGTAGTGTCGGTGAGCCGTGTCCCGGAGTGATGCAGCCACCGCGGGCTGTCGCCCGACGTGCGCAGGCGCAGCTCCTCGTCAAAGGCGGCAGCCTCACCACGCACCCAGCTCTCCCACGCGGCCGTGACGCGCGGGCGGTCGTCGTCGTGCACGCACGCGAGGAAGGCGCCGGCTTCCTGCGTGAGCACCGCGGCGCGCTCCCCCCAGAGTGTCTCCACCGCGTGGCTGACGTACTCCACCCGCGTCGCATCGGCGGCGACGAACCAGAAACCGGTCGGGCTCTGGTCGGCCAACTGCTGAAAGCGCTCCTCGACTTCGCGCAGCCGGGCCCGCCGTTCGCGTTCATCGAGTGCGCGGTTGACGGCCGACGGCAGACGCTCGAGCCGATTCTTGAGCAGCAGGTCGGTCGCGCCTTCCCGGAGGCACTGCACGGCGGAGAGCGAATCGATCGACCCCGACACGATGATCACGGGCGTGTCGGCGGAGATCGCACGCACGAGACGCAGCGCGCTCAGTCCGTCGAGATCGGGGAGCGAGTAGTCACAGATCACGACATCGAACGACTGCGCGCGCAGCGCGGCCTCGAACGGGGCGCGGCGGGCGACCTGCGTGATCTGGCAGACCAGCCCCTCCTCGGCCAGCAGGTCCTCGATGTACTGGACGTCGCGCGCGCTGTCCTCGAGATGCAGGAGCCGGACGGTCCGCGGCGGAGTGGTCGCGAGGGTCATTCCGGGTCCAGAGTGGGGAGGAGATTCAATGTTGCCCAGAATACGATGACATGGCGTGCCGTCCGGATGAAGGCGTCGAACTCCAGCGGCTTCCGCACATACGCGTTCACGCCGAGCCGGTACGCCGCGGACAGGTCCTGATCCTGCTGCGACGAGGTCATGAGTACCACGGGGATCTGCCGCAGCGTCTCGTCGGCTTTCACCACGGCGAGCAGTTCCATACCGTTCATGCGCGGCATCTTGAGGTCGAGCAGGATCAGCGCCGGCTGCGGGCCAACGCGCGCCGCAAAGGCGCCCTCGCGGCGCAGAAAGGCGAGCGCCTCGACGCCGTCGCGCACGTGCACGATGCGCCCCGCGTCGAGATCGCCGTCGAGCGCGTCGAGCAAGAGCTCCGCATCGCGCGCGCTGTCCTCGACGAGCAGGATGGGACGCTCGGCGGCCGTCACGGTGGGCATCCGTCAGCCCCCCGCCAGCGCAAGCGTGAAGTAGAACGTCGCGCCCTGATCGGGGGCCGACTCCGCCCAGATCCGCCCACCGTGCCGCACCAGGATGCGGCGTACGATGGCGAGGCCGATGCCGGTGCCCTCGAATTCGTTCTCGTGGTGCAGGCGCTGGAACACACCGAACAACTTGTCGGCGTACGCCATGTCGAACCCGGCGCCGTTGTCGCGCACCGCGAACACCATGCGACCGTCTTCTGCCCCCGCCGGCGCAATCGTGACCTGCGCCACCTCGCGCTTCCCCGAGTACTTCACGGCGTTGCCGATCAGGTTCGCCAGCACCTGCCGCAGCATGGCCGCATCCCCCGCCACATGCGGCAGCGGTGCGATGTCCCACTGCACGCGCGCGGCATCGTCGGGCGCGAGTCCCGCCACGACCTCGTGCACGAGCCCATCCAGATCCACGCGCTCCAGATGCATCTCCGCCTGCCCCATGCGCGAGAACGCCAGCAGATCGTCGATGAGCTGCCCCATCTGGACGCTCGCGTTGGCCGCCGTCTGCACATAGCGCTCCGCCTTCTCGGAGAGCTGCCCGGCCGTGGCGCGCCGCAGCATGTCGAGATAGCCGTGAATGTGCCGCAACGGCGCGCGCAGATCGTGTGACACCGAATAGGCGAACGACTCCAACTCGCGGTTGGCTTCACGGAGCTGCGCACCGCCGGCCTCGACCTCGCGGTACAGCTGCGTCACGCGCTCCTCGGCGATCCGGCGTTCGGTCACATCAGTCTGGATGCTGATGTACTGATCGGGCACGCCGGCCTCGTCCAGAAACGGCACGATCGTCGTGTCCACCCACAGCGGCGCGCCGCCCCGGGTACGGTTGCAGATCTCCCCGTGCCACACGTGCCCGGCCGCGATCGTGGCCCAGAGCTCGCTGAAGAACGACGCTGGATGATGGCCGGAATTCAGCAGACGGTGCGTCCCCCCGAGCAACGCCTCGCGCGTGAACCCCGTGATCTCACAGACGCGGTCGTTCACGTAGGTAATCACGCCGCGCGCATCGCTGATCAACACCAGCCCGTGCCGGTCCAACGCCGACTTGAACTGGGCAAGCTGCAAGGCGCGTTCCTGCACGCGCTTCTCCAGCCCGGCGTTCAACGCACGGATTTCCAGCTCGGCCCGGTGCCGGTCGGAGGCATCGCTCTGCACCGACACGTACTGCTCGATCTCGCCGGCGGCATTCCGGATGGGCGTGATCTGCAACTGCACCCAGTACGGCTCGCCGGTCTTCGTGTAGTTGGTGAGTTCCGTCCGGATGGACCGCCCCTCACGTAACGCCGCGCCGATGTTACCCACCACCACCGGATCCGATTCAGCCCCCTGCAACAGACGCCCCGGCTTCTGGCCGATCATCTCCTCGAGCGCGAAACCGGTGCGCTCGACGAATGCCCGGTTCACCCACTCCGTGCGGCCACTGGCGTCGGTGATGACGACCAGGTTCTCGGTGAAGCTCGCCACCAGCGACACCTTGGCGAGCTCGTCCTGCGCCCGCTTTTGCCGGGTCACGTCGTGCAGCACGCCCACCGCGCCACCGCCCGGCAGCGGCGCCACCGACAGCTCCATCCACAGGAGACCGCGATCGGCACGGGCAATGCGTACCAACGGCCGCTCCGGCTCCGTCCCACCAGCGGTGGCCGTGGCGAACAGCTGCAGCATTGCGGGGACGTCTTCCGGGTGGGCGAACTCCACCAGACGGCGCCCGAGGCACTCGGTGACCGGCTGCAGCATCGCCTTCGCCCACGCGCCGTTCAGGAAGACGATGCCACCGGCGGCATCGGTCTCGAACACGACGTCGGTCAGCAGTTCGACACGACGTCGCATCCGGGCCTCGGCCTCGACCAGCGCCTCGGTGAGCCGGTACGTCGCCTCGACATGCAGATCGGTCGTCAGCAGCTGATCGCCGTTGACGCGTGGGGAAATCATAGGCCGTGAGGTCAGGCCGAGACGCCCTGCATGGCCTGCACGAGTTCCGTGCTGGTCGCCACGCCGGCATACAGCGGGAAGACACTGCTACAGAAGAAGTCCTGCTCGGCCGGCGTGCGCGACGAGGAACAGTCGGACACCACCGTGACGCTGTATCCGCGCTCGTACGCCGCACGGCCGGTGGAGTCGATGCACAGCGACGTCACCATGCCGCACACGAGCACGTTCTCGATCCCGCGCTCGCGCAGGGTCTCGTCGAGCGAGGTGTTCGAGAAGGCGTTGAAGCCCACCTTGCCGGTGACGTACTGCACCCGGTCGCCGAAGGCGAGCAGTTCCGGAATCGTGTCGGCGCCCGTGGTGCCCGCCTTGAACGCGCCGGACGTCTTCATGGCATAGAGAATGCCGACCGGGCTGGCCATCGCGCGGTAGTCGGGCTCGAGCACGATCGGCGTGGAGATGACCGTCATGTCGGTGTCCTTCATCGCGTCCACGAACTGCAGCGCGTTGGCCAGCACGGTGTCGACACGATTCGGCTCTTCCACGACGCCGCGGAGAATGCCGTCCTGCGCGAAGTAGTCGTTCTGAAAGCCAACGAGAATGAGCGCAGTCTTTTTCGGATCCATGTCGGACTCGGCGAGAAAAGGTGGACGGTCCCCGGATGGGGCTTCGTTGTGTTGAATAGTGGCCTCTCATGCCGCTGCTGGACGAGGCTTTTCCGCTCTGAAAGCGACCGCTTCTGCATTAATTGTTATTCACTACGGGCCTGCGCCCGGCACCACCGGCAGTCGCCTCGCGTGAGCGCCGGCACGGCAGGCCCCAACGCAAACGGCCCGCTGCGACCAAGTCGCAGCGGGCCGTTCCGTCAGCACGGTGTTACGTCGTTACGGACGCGCCGGGCCCATGATGTTCTTCGCGAAGAGCGCAATGATGACCGTGACCAGCGCCACCTGACCGATGGGACCGATGGCGACGATCAGGCTGAAAATCGCCGAAATGAGCATCAGCGGCAGCTTGATGATCGGCAGGAGCCAATCGGCGTTGGCGGGATACGAAAAGAACGGCATGAGGAGCCTCGCGGAGGTTCAGAACGGTGACGCGGATAAGCTTAGCGGATGCCGGTCAGCGCCGGAAGCGCTGGAGGTACTGCAGGTCATCCTCGTCCAGCCGGACGGTGTACACGGCGCCGCCGGCGCCGAGCCCGACCACCCGCGTCTTCTTCGGGAGCAACACCCGGCTGGTCAGGCTGCCGGCCGGTGAAAAGACGTCATATGAGGGAACCGCATCCGACGCCGCGCGGTTCCGGGCCACCCAGATCTCGCCGGTGGGCGCCGCAAAGATGTCGCTGGCGCTGAAGGGTGGCTTCGTGGCCGGCCACTCAGCCGGCTCCTCAAAGGGCGGCGGACCGCTGCTCGCCCGCGTCTGCGCGCCGCCGGGGCCGCCCTCGGTACGCATGATCGCGATCCCGCCGGTGTTCTTCGCGGCGTCGCGGTACTCCTGCTTTTCCGCGTTCCCCACGGCGACCGGCGTGTGCGCCACAGCCGGCCCCCGCGTGACCACGCGCGTGGGAGACACGAGCTCCAGGTGGTAGTCGGCCACCCGGACAATCACGAGCGTGCCGTTGGCCAGCACCGTCCATCCATCACGAGACGGGTACGGCGTGCGCCCCCCGATGCGGACCTCCATACGCTGATTCCCACCGCTGCCGCTGCTTTTCACCGAGGCGTTGTTCTTGGGCAGGCGCACCCACGCCAGCGTGTCCACGGCTTTCGTGGCGCGGTCGTACCGCACAATCGGCGCGGTATCGGCCGTCACGGGACCGTTCGGCCCCATCGACAGGCCGCCACCCTCGAAGTAGAGCCGCCCGCGAGCATCGGAGGCGCGCGGCATCCCGAACCCGAGGCCACCGATCCGGATGACCTGCGCACCACCCTGTGCGCCGGCGGGCGGGCGCGGCCCTTGCGGCGGACGCGGCGGACCGGGCGGCGGCCCCGCGCTCTCGTCACCCACGCGGAACGAGGCCCCCGGCTTCCCGTCGGGATGCACCGTGAGATACCGCTGGTTGAGCGGGTCGAAAATGACGCTGCTATCGCCCGGCATCGCGAAGAGCTGCGTAGGCAACCCGTACTCGCCCGGGCCCGATCCCTCGCGGCCCACCTTGGCGGCGCTATTCGTGGCGAGGTTGATCAGCTGGACGAGCTTGTCGCGGCTGTCGACGACCAGCAGCCGGCCATCTTTGAGTTCTCGCACGGCCGAGAGCTGCGAGAAGGGCTCCGCGTACTCGGCCACCGGCTTGGCGAGCGTGCGGGTGGGGACCTGAGCGGCTGCCGGGCGGGACAACGCCGGGAGGGCGACCGCGGCCAGCATCGCGAAAACGCAGGAAGAGCGCATGGGCGGATGGGGTGGAAGATACGGAACGCTAATGCGTCCCCGCCCCGCCGCCTACGACCGCCCGCCGCCCGATGCGGCGCGGATGACGTCGCGGGCAATCACCCCGAAATCCTCCTGCCCGTGCCCCTCGGCGATCACGGCATCCATGCGCGCGGCCAGCGACGGCAGCACCGCCAGCGGCAGGGCCCCCGCCGTTTCCAGCATCAGCCGCACGTCCTTGCGCGCCATCTCGAGCTCGAAGCTGGCCGCAAAATTGCCGGCGGCCATCTGTTTGCCCCGTCCCGCCAAGATGGCGCCGGGATTGAAGAAATCGAGCAGGGCGAGCGCGTCGGTCGGGGTGACCTGGCTCCCCTGGGCGATGCTGAACACATCGCTGAGGAGACCGCCCAGCCCGATGATGAAGGCATTGCCCATCAGCTTGTAGGCTGCCGCGAGATCGGGACGCTCGCCGAAATACTCGACACGGGCGGCCATGCGGCCGAGGGCGTCTTTCACGGCGTGATAGAGCGCGGTGGGGCCGGCGGCGAGGATGATCCCCTGGCTTTGTCGCGCGGCCGCCGGCCCGATGAACACAGGACAGTGCAGATAGTGCACGCCCTCGGCGTTCAGCCGCGTGGCGCGCTCGGCGGTGAGCGCCGGCTGCGTGGTGGTGTGGTCGATGATAATTGCGTCGGGAGACAGCCCGGGGCGCAGCTGCGCGACGACCTGCTCCACCACGGCATCATCCTTGAGCACGAGATGCACGCGGCGTGCCCCACGCACGGCATCGGCCGGCGCGTCGGCGACGATCGCGCCGAACGGCGCAAGGGCGCGGGCCTTGTCGATGGTGCGGTTCCACACGGTCACCGAGTCGCCGCGGCCGCAGGCGGCTTCCACGAAGCCGCTGCCAAGCAGCCCCGTGCCGAGATACGCGAGAGCAGTCATGCGGGAAGGATAGCCGATCGGACGCGACCGGTGCACTTTAGCGCTTCGGTCACCCCCCTCCCCTCAGCCCACCAACCTCATGCGCCGTCTGCTCGCACTCACCCTGCTGTCCACCCTCGCGGTCGCATGCAAGTCGTCCGGCGGCGGAGCGGCCAGCATGACGCCGACCCCTGACGCCAAGGTGGCCAAACCGGCGGCCGTGACCGCCGCCGCCGTGGCCATGGGGGACTCGATCTTCAACACGGGCTCGTGTCAGCGGTGCCACGGCGTGAAGGGCGTCGGCGCCACCAACGCCCCGGCTCTCACTGGCCCGAAGTTCCTGCAGATGACCTCGGGGAGCTTCGAGGAAATCGTGGGGATCATCGTGAGCGGCGTGCCGAAGGAGAAGATCAAGGATCCGACACACCCCAACGCGATGGGCGCCCGCGGCGGGCGGATGGCGCTGACCGATCCGCAGATCCAGGCGGTGGCGGCGTACGTGTGGACGTTGTCGCACAAGTAGGTCACGCGGCAAACGGACCGGAGTAGCTACCGCACCCGTCGCCCCACCAGCAGCGCCGGCATCACGAACAGCACGCCGAGGGTGCCGGCGACCGTGCCACCCGCGGTCGCCAAGGCGATGGCGCCGAACAACCGCGTGGCATCGGTGCCCACCGAGAGCGGGATGAGCGACGCCATCGCCGCGAGGGTCACGACCAGGATCATCCCGGCACGGTCGAGGGCGGCGCGCAACACCTGCCCCGCGTGCAGCCGCGTCTCGAGCCCGGCGGCGCCGAGCGCGCGTCGTTTCTCGAGGGCCGCATCGGCGAGCAGAATGGCCTGATTCACCGCCAGCCCGATCACCAGGATCACGCCCACCGCCGCCTCGCGGGTAAACGCCACCTGCAGCAGCCAGAAGGCGGCCACCACCCCACCGATCGCCAGCGGCAGCGACAGGAACACCTGCGCAGCCCCCCACACCGAGTCGAACACCAGCGCCACCGCCAGCACCACCAGCACGACGCCGAGGGCGAAGACGAGATACAGGCCCTGCTCACTTTCGTCACGCTCGAACGGTGAGCCCTCGGTGAGATCGACGATGGCGTAGCCCGCCGGCGCGGCCAGTGATTTCATGAACGCCGCATGGGTGCGGCGCGCCAGCTTCGCGGGACCGCGAAAGTCGTAGGACACCTGGCGGATGTACTGCTGGTCCTCACGCACGACCGCACTGAGCGCCTCGCGCGCGTCCACGCGCGCCACATCCCCGATGCGTACCGGCGCCCCCGTGAACGTGGGCACCAAGGCGTCCTGCAGTTCGTCGAGACTGCGATCACGCGCGCCGGCCGCCTTGACCGTGACCGGCAGTTCCTCGCCGCCGATTTCGAGCAGTTGCTGCCCCACGGGACCCCGCACCTCGCGGGCGATTGCACCGGCCAGCAGCGAGGCGTTCAGTCCATACCGCGTGAGTGCAGCGCGATCCGGCTCGAGTGTGACCTGGTAGCCGCGCTCCCCACCGAAGTAGCCGCCACTGCTGATGCGCACTTCGCGCACGCGGGTGATGCGCTCGAGGCGCGCCTTGAGATCGTCGGCCACGCGACCCACACCGTCGTACGAGTAGCCCCGTACCTGCAGACGAAAGGTGGCGAAGCTCGTCCCCCCACCACCGCTTGAAAACCCGGGGCCGTCGCCCACTACGTTGACGCTGGCGCCGCCGATCAGGACCGCCCGCTGCGTCAGCAGCTCCTGCAGCTCCAGCGGCACGCCCGTGACACCACCCGCGCGGGTGAAGAGCACCGACATCTGCGCCGACGTGCCACTACGCGCCGCCGCCCGCACCTGTTCGATCTCCGGGCGCCCCACGACCAGCCGTTCAAACTCGGCCATGCCGCGATCGAGCGTGACGGGGTCGGAGCCACGCGGGAAGGACAACCCCACGCTCAGTGACGTGCGCCGCTCGCCAAATCCACCGAACGACGAGCGCGGCACCTTTTTTACGAAGCCCCACGTGAGCACCGCCAGCACCGCCACCGCCACGACCATTGTGGCGGCGCGCCATCGCAGCAGACGCACGAGCACCCGCGCGTAGCCGCGCCGCAGCACCGGCCATGCGGTGTGCGCCGCCGCGACGCCGCTTCCCAGCGCCGGCACCACCAGCAGCGCCGTGAACACGCTCCACCCCAGCGCCAGTACGAACGCGGCCGCGAAGGGGACGAACGCCGCGCGGGTGTCACCCTGGAGATACAGGAACGGGAAGAGCACCACGGCCGTGGTGAGGGTGCTGCCGATGATCGCGGGCATGATGCGCTGCGTGGCACGCGCGCGGCCGTCGGGCGTATCTGGTTCAGTGCTCAGGCGCTGCACCACCACGAGGCCGTTCTGCACCAGAATGCCGACACCCATGCCCAGCCCGGCCAGCGTGAGCAGGTTGGCGGGCATGTTGAACAGATAGAGCGACAGAGCGGTGGCCGCGATGGCGACGGCCGTGGTGCCCATCACCACCGCCACCGCGCGCCAACGGCGCAGCGTCACGGCCAGCACCAGCAGGACACAACCGAACGCAATCGTGCTGCGCAGGGCGAGATCGTCGAGCTCCTCCTTCAGCTCCTCGCTCTCGTCGTTGTTGATGCGGAGCCGTACCGCTGGCGGCATGGTCAGCGCGAGCTGTTGGATCGCAGCCCGGAGCGCCGCCGCTGTTTTGATGGCGTCGGCCCCGGGGTGCCGCGAGATCTCCACCGCCACGGCGGGCTCGCCATCGATACGGAAGAACCGGCCGCGGGCATCCTCGTCGGCACGCACCGTGGCCAGCTCACCCAGACGGAACACGCGAGCACCGGGCCCGCGCACCGGCAGCGCCTGCAGGTCGCCCAGTGCCGTGGGCTGGTCACGCAGCACCACATTTTGCGTCGTGGTATGCGCCGGATCGCTGCCGCGATTGAGGGCACCCAACGCCTGCACCATGCGCGCGCCCGCAATCGCTTCCGACAATCGCTGCGGTGAAATGCCGATCCGTCGCAGCTGCACCGGATCGTACGACACCGACACCCCCATGTCAGTCCCGCCGCGCACCTGCACGCCGGCCACGCCGGGAATACTGCCCAACCGCGGACTCACGCGCTCGTCGAGCAGCTTCTGCAACGTACCCGACGTGTACGGTCCGAACACCGACAGCGACATGAGCGGCGCTTCTTCCAATCCCTCGGGCACGTAATTGGCCACGGTGGGCGGGATCGCGCCGGGGGGCAAGTCGGCGCGCAGCAACTCGAGCCGTTCGAGAATAGCCAACCGCGCCATTTGCACATCGGCGCCTTCCTCGAGCTCCACCGTGAGGCTGGCGAAGTCGTCGTACGAACTGCTGGACACGCGCCGCACACCGCGCACGCCT
>CANJOX010000083.1 GCA_947475795.1 Gemmatimonadota bacterium | reverse complement strand
CGGGACTCGAACCCGCGACCCCAACCTTGGCAAGGTTGTGCTCTACCAACTGAGCTATTCCCGCAGACCGACCCAACATCCTACACCTGCAACCAACCGAGTGGAGACGAGCGGGATCGAACCGCTGACCTCTTGAATGCCATTCAAGCGCTCTCCCAACTGAGCTACGCCCCCGGCCTGTCGTTCCGTACCACCCGTCCGCCGAACTGTTCCGAGGCGACGCGGGTAGCAGGAACGCGCAGTCTAGTCGGGTGTATCTCCCGCGTCAAGCAGAGTTCCGACGATCACACTGGCGAAAGACTTCCGGTGGCGTATCTTGTGTGGCTACCCCCCGAATGCAAGCGGTCTCGTTCGTGGGCACCGATCTCCGATTCCACCGCGTTGGGATCTCGGGGGCTGCCGGCGCCGTTTACTGGCCAGCCGTTTTCTTTTTCGTTTCCCCCTTCAGGGATGATGTCTCATCCCGAGGATTCATAGAACGCCATGACTGAAGTCAAGCGGAAGCGCCGTCGTGCGGCCCCCGCGGGCATCGCGCCCAGTGAACCCGAGCGCGACATCCTCGACCAGTATCTCTACGAAGTCAGCACGTATCCGCTTCTCAAGGCGGCCGAAGAGATCGAGCTCGCGAAAAAAATCCGTACCGGCGACCAGGATGCGCTCCAGGAACTCGTCAAGCGCAACCTCCGCTTCGTCATTTCCGTCGCCAAGAAATATCAGAACCGCGGCCTGCCCCTCATCGATCTGATCGGTGAAGGCAACGTCGGGTTGCTCACGGCCGCGCGGAAGTTCGATCCCGATCAGGGCGTCAAGTTCATCTCGTACGCCGTGTGGTGGATCCGTCAGGCCATCCTCTCGTCGCTCGCGCGGCAGGGGCGCACCGTGCGCGTGCCGCTCAACCGCACGGCCGACCTCTCGCGCATCATCAAGGCGTCCGAAATCCTCCGGCAGAAGCTCCGCCGTGAGCCGTCGCCGGAAGAGCTCGCGCAGGTCACCGGCCTGTCGGTCGACGTCGTGCAGTCACTCGCCGCCCTCAACACGGGTGACGTGCGGCTCGACGCCCCCATGGATCCCGACGGCGATCGCTCGCTGATCGAGCGCTTCGTGGCCGACGAAATGCCGGACACGGAAGAAGAAGCGATGAACCGCTTCCTCACCGACGAAATCGAGCAGGCGCTCTCCACGTTGCCGCCGCGCGACGCCAAGGTGCTCCGGCTCTACTTCGGCCTCGAAGGAGGCCGCGAGCACACCCTGGAAGAGATCGGCTCCATGCTTGGCGTCACCCGTGAGCGCGTCCGCCAGCTGCGCGACCGCGCCCTCAAGCGCCTCCGCGAAGGCGATGTCGGTCGGGCCCTCTCCAGCTTTGCCGCGTAACCCACGGCGCAGCCCGAAATGGTCGCAGGAATCAAGGGTGCCCTCCGGGGCGCCCTTTTTTCATCGCCCGCGCTTCTTTCCCCATCCGCGGTTCGAGGACATATTCGTGATCTCATGATCGAGTTCAAGAACGTCCACAAGGCTTTCGGGCCGAAAGAGGTGCTCCGCGGCTTCTCCCTCCAGGTGGTGGAGGGGGAAACCATGGTCATTATCGGCTTTTCCGGTACCGGCAAGTCGGTGGCCATCAAGCACATCGTCGGCCTGCTCGAGCCCGATGAGGGCGAAGTCTGGGTGGACGGGCTCCGCGTCGATCAGCTCTCGCGCAAGGATCTCTACGCCCTCCGCGGACGCATCGGCTACGTGTTCCAGTTTGCCGCCCTCTTCGACTCCATGTCGATCGGCGAAAATGTGGCGATGGGGCTGCGGAAGCAGGGGCAGCTCAGCGAGGCCGAAATCACCACCCGGGTGGATGAAGCGCTGCACCTGGTCGATCTCCCCGACGTGCGCAATCGCATGCCGTCCGAGCTCTCCGGCGGTATGCGCAAGCGCGTCGGCATCGCGCGCGCCATCGCGCTCCGCCCCAAGTACATCCTGTACGACGAACCCACCACCGGCCTCGACCCGGTCACCTCGGCCACCATTGACGCCCTGATGGTCCGCATGCGCCAGCAGCTTGGCGTCACCGGCATCGTGATCACGCACGACATGCGCAGCGCCTACACCGTGGGCTCGCGCATCGCGATGCTCTACGAGGGGCAGGTGCGGGCCGTCGGCACGGTGAGCGAGATCCAGCACAGCACCGATCCCATCGTGCGCCAGTTCATCGAGGGACGTGCCACGCTCGAGGGGAGCGCCCCGCTGGTCGGCACCGTCGCGGCGGCTGCGCCCTGATGCGGCGCGTGCGCTGCGCCCGTCCGGACGGGCGCCAGTGACCGCGTCGCGCGATCCACGCGCCCGTGCCGCGCGCGCTGAGCTCGAGACCTCCGCGGGGGGCGTCGTGTACCGCGTGCACGACGGCGAGCCGCTGTTCCTGCTCATTCGTGACAGCTACGCGAACTGGGGCTTTCCCAAGGGTCATCTCGAAACGGATGAAGCGCCCGATGTGGCCGCGCTGCGCGAGGTGCGCGAAGAGACCGGGCTCGATGACGTGACCATGGATGGCGCGATCGATACCATCGACTGGTTCTTCCGCTTCCGCGGACGCCTCGTGCACAAGGTCTGCCATTTCTACCTCATGCGGAGCGACGCGTCCGAGACCACCCCGCAGCGCGCCGAGGGGATCACGGCGTGCCGCTGGGCGCCGTTCGACGAGGCCGCGAAGCTCGTGTCGTACGCGAATGCACGCGACGTGTTGGCGCGGGCGCATGCCATGGTGCGCGGGGAAGACCCGTTGGGCGATCCCGCTCAGGCCCCGCGGCCGCGCGCCGGCGTTTCCCTGCGGCCGCGCCCCTGATGGCCGCGCCGCGTCAGGGCACGGAGGCGGGGGGCGCCGCGCCGTGCCTCGTGGTGCTGCTCAAGCGTGAGCGGGCACGGGCGCTGGTACGCGCCGCCTTTCCGCGCCGCCGGGCACATCTGCACACCGCGAAGAGCGCGGCCGATGTCGAAGCGCTGCTCATCACCGAGCTCGTGGATGCCGTCATCATCGACTCCGGTGCCGGCGACGATGCGCAGCGCCTGGTGGCGCGCGCCGAGGATTTTCCGAGCCTGCCCTTTGTCCTGATTACGACACTGCTCCCCGCCGATGCGCCGTGGGTGGCGCGCGCGGCAGATGCCGGGGTGGCGGAATTACTGGTGGAGGGGGTCGACGACAGCGTGGCGCGCGACCTCGTGCTGCGTCGCGCCTTTTCCGGCCGCTTCGAGCGTGCCCTGTCCATCCCCCCGGCCGTGTTGCATCTCGAAACACCGCTGCAGATCGCGGTGTGGCAGAGCGTCGTGCGCCGCGCCGGCCGCCCCGTGCGGACCGATCAGCTGGCCAAGGAGCTCAGCGTGTCCCGCGAACACCTGTCCCGCAGCTTTGCCGTGGGGCAGGCGCCCACCCTCAAGCGGGTGATCGATCTGGTGCGCGTGCTGGCGGCCGCCGAATTGTCCAAGAACGCCGGTTTCGATGTGCGCGATGTCGCGCAGGTGCTGGGGTTCGCGAGCTCCTCGCATCTATCCAGTACCACCCAGCGCCTCGTCGGCGCGCGGGCGTCGAGCCTGTCGCGCCTCCGGGCGGTGGACCTACTGGACCGCTTCGGGCAGGCGGCCTTCGGCGACCCGACGGCCGAGTAACCGCGCGCCGCGGCGCGCTAGCCGGTGTGCTAGCCGGTGTGCGGGCCCGCGCGATTTCGCCGTCCGGGAACCAAACCGGACCGTCCGCTCCTCATCATCAGGTCGCGCCCCGCTGGGTTGCACCGCCTCATTCCTTGTGATAATTTTCACAAGCTGTTCCCGAAACGTTACTCCGCCAATAAAGCCCCCGCCTCATGGCCACCCAGACCGCCCTGCGTCCCGGCGAAATCAAAGACATTCTCCTTCGTGAGATCGAAGCGGCCGACCTCGCCGATCTCAATGTCGAGGAAGTCGGTTCCATTCTCGAAGTGAAGGACGGCATTGCCCGCGTCTACGGACTGGGCAAGGTCATGGCCGGCGAGATGCTCGAGTTCACGGCCTCGGAATCGAAGGCCGTCATCACCGGCATGGCGCTGAACCTCGAAGAGGACAACATCGGCGCCGTCATTCTCGGTGACTACCTCCAGCTCAAGGAGGGCGATGAAGTCCGTCGCACCGCCCGTGTGCTGGAAGTGCCCGTCGGCCCCGAGCTGATCGGTCGCGTCGTCGATCCCCTCGGCCGTCCCATCGACGGTCTCGGCGAGATCCGCAGCACCACCTTCCGCAAGGTTGAGTCCCCGGCGCCCGGCATCATCGTGCGTCAGCCGGTGAAGGAGCCGCTGCAGACCGGCATCAAGGCCATCGACTCGATGATCCCGATCGGCCGCGGTCAGCGCGAGCTCATCATCGGCGACCGCTCCACGGGTAAGACCGCCGTGGCCGTCGACACGATCATCAATCAGAAGGGGCAGGGCGTCGTGTGTGTGTACGTCGCCATCGGCCAGAAGGCGTCCACCATCGCCACGGTGGTGGATCGCCTCCGTCAGGCCGGCGCGCTCGAGTACACCATCATCGTGGCCGCCTCGGCCTCCGACCCGGCGCCGATGCTGTACATCGCGCCGTACTCGGGGTGCTCGATGGCGGAGTACTTCATGTACAACGAGGGCAAGCCCACGCTGTGCGTGTACGACGACTTGTCCAAGCAGGCCGCCGCGTATCGCCAGCTGTCGCTCGTGCTCCGTCGCCCGCCCGGCCGTGAAGCCTATCCGGGTGACGTGTTCTATCTGCACAGCCGTCTCCTCGAGCGCGCGGCCAAGCTGCGCGAAGACGACGGCGTGGTGGACGGCAAGACCATCCTCAAGCCGGGTGGATCGCTCACCGCCCTCCCCATCATCGAAACGCAGGCCGGTGACGTCTCGGCGTACATCCCGACCAACGTCATCTCGATTACCGACGGGCAGATCTTCCTGGAAACCGACCTGTTCAACGCCGGCATCCGCCCGGCCGTGAACGTCGGTATCTCGGTGTCACGCGTGGGTGGCTCGGCCCAGACCAAGGCCATGAAGAGCGTGGCTGGCCGTCTCCGCCTCGACCTCGCCCAGTTCCGCGAACTCGAAGCCTTCGCCGCCTTCGCGTCGGACCTCGATGCCGCGACCAAGCGCCAGCTCGACCGCGGCGCGCGCACGGTTGAAATCCTCAAGCAGGGGCAGTATCAGCCCATGCCGTTCGAGGAGCAGGTGATGGTGATCTACGCCGTGACCAACGGCCTGCTCGATAGCATCGAGACCGGCAAGGTGCGGGCGTGGGAGAAGGGGTTCCTGGAGTTCATGCGCGCGCAGTTCCCGCAGGTCGCCGACACCGTGCGCACCAGCAAGGCCCTGTCGAAGGACATGGAAGCGGAGCTCAAGCGCGGCATCGAGCAGTACTCCAAGAGCTTGTAAGATGGCCAAAGGCCGCGAGCTCAAGGGGCGCATCAAGTCCGTCGAGAACACGCGCAAGATCACGCGCACGATGGAAATGGTCGCGACCTCCAAGATGAAGCGCGCAGCGGATCGCGTGTCGTCAGCGCGTCCGTACGCGCTGGCGCTGGGCGAGGTGCTGTCGCAGGTGTACACGCCGGAGCTGGCGGAGCGCTTCCCGCTGCTCCGTCGCCCGGGACAGGTGCGCCGCGTGGCGCACGTGGTGCTCACGGCCAACCGCGGACTGTGCGGCGCCTTCAACACCAACCTGCTGCGCGAGGCGCGGGCGCGCCTGACCGAGTTCGAGCAGCAGGGCGTGTCGGTCGAACTCCATATCGTCGGCAAGAAGGGCATCGGCTTTTTCAAGTACCTCGGCCGTGACCTCGCCGGTCAGCGCGCCGACATCTCCGACAAGCCGTCGGCGGTGGATGCCGCGTCGATCATCGATGCGCTCATGACGCGCTTTGCCTCGGGTGATCTCGACGCGGTGTACGTCACGTACGCGAAGTACAAGTCGGCCCTCTCCACACCGCCGGCGACCGAGCAGGTGCTGCCGGTGTCCGCGCCGTCGGCGTCGGGCACCACGGCTGCGCGCGATTTCCTCCTCGCGCCGTCGGCCGACGCGATTCTCGAAGCGCTGTTGCCGCTCTATGTGCGCAACACCGTGTACCGCGCGCTCGTGGAAACGGCCGCCGGTGAACAGGGGGCCCGTCGGACGGCCATGAAGAACGCCACCGACAATGCCACCGAGATGTTGCAGTTGCTGAAGCGCACGTACAACTCCGCACGGCAGGCGCAGATCACGCAGGAAATCGCCGAAATCGTCGGCGGCGCATCGGCACTGCAGGGCTGATTTCCCTATCTCCACATCGAGTCCCATGGCAACCTCCGCCGCGCCGACCACTGTCGGCAAGATCATTCAGGTCATCGGTCCCGTCATCGACGTGGCCTTCGAAAACGATCATCTGCCCGAGCTGTACAACGCGGTGCGCGTGGAAGGCACGGCGCCTGACGGCACGGTGCTCTCCGTGACCGCCGAAGTGCAGCAGCACATCGGCCGCAATCAGGTCCGCGCCGTCGCCATGTCGAGCACCGACGGCGTGACGCGCGGCATGGACGTGATCGACACCGGAGGCGCGATCACCGTGCCCGTGGGTGCGCCGGCGCTGGGCCGCATTCTGAACGTGCTCGGTGAGCCGGTGGACGAAGGCGCCCCGATCCCGAAGGACGCGCTCCGCTGGCCGATCCACCGCAAGCGCCCCGATTTCGTGAACCTCGAGCCGAAGACGGAAGTCTTCGAAACGGGCATCAAGGTCGTCGACCTCGTCGCCCCGTTCGTGAAGGGTGGTAAGATCGGACTCTTCGGCGGCGCCGGCGTCGGCAAGACCGTCATCATCCAGGAGCTCATCAACAACGTCGCGAAGGGACACGGCGGTAAGTCCGTGTTCTGTGGCGTCGGTGAGCGCACGCGCGAAGGCAACGACCTCTATCTCGAATTCCAGGAAGCTGGCATTCTTGACAAGGTCGCCCTGATTTACGGACAGATGAACGAGCCGCCCGGAGCCCGTCTCCGCGTCGCGCTGGCCGGTCTCACGGTCGCCGAGTACTTCCGCGACATGGAGAACGCCGACGTCCTCGTGTTCGTCGACAACATCTTCCGCTTCACGCAGGCCGGTTCGGAAGTGTCTGCCCTGCTGGGCCGCATGCCGAGCGCCGTGGGCTATCAGCCCACGCTCGCCACGGAAATGGGCGAACTGCAGGAGCGCATCACGTCCACGCGCAACGGCTCGATCACGTCGGTGCAGGCCATCTACGTGCCGGCCGACGACCTCACCGATCCGGCGCCCGCCACGGCGTTCGCCCACTTGGACGCCACGGTCGTGCTCAACCGCAAGATCACGGAACTCGGCATCTATCCCGCCGTGGACCCGCTCGACTCCACGTCGCGCATTCTCGACGCGCAGTACATCGGGGAGCGTCACTACACGGCGGCGACCACCACGCAGCGCATCCTGCAGCGGTACAAGGAGCTCCAGGACATCATCGCGATCCTTGGCATGGACGAACTGTCCGAAGACGACAAGAAGATCGTGGGTCGTGCGCGCCGTCTGCAGCGCTTCATGTCGCAGCCGTTCGCCGTGGCCGAGCAGTTCACGGGCATCCCCGGCAAGTACGTGAAGCTCGAGGAAACCATCTCCTCGTTCGAGCGCATCTGCGCCGGTGAGTTCGACAACCTGCCGGAGCAGGCGTTCTTCATGGCCGGTGGCGTGGACGACGTGGTCGCCAACGCGAAGAAGTTCCAGGGCTGATCGCGTGAGTGACTCCCTCACGGTCTCGCTGATTTCCCCCGAGCGCGTGCTGTTCGAAGGCACCGCACGGGGCGTCATCGCGCCGGCCTTCGACGGCGAAATGGGCATCCTGCCCATGCACGCGCCGCTGATGACGCTGTTGGGTCGCGGCACACTGCGCGTGGACACGGCGGACGGCGAACGCCGCTTCGCCGTGGATGGCGGCTTCCTGCAGATCATCGACGATCAAGTGCGCGTCGTCACCGAACACGCCACGGCGATCGCGTCCGCCTAAGGACGCCGGTCGTTTCGCACCACCGCCAATCGCGCGCCTGACACAGGCGCGCGATTGGTGTACATGAGGGGTCGCTCATGTGGTCGTTCCGTCCTTGCGCGCGAGGTGCGCGCAACGTCCGGCACGGGTGGGCCGTACACACAACGGATGCGCGCGACGTCCCCTGCCGACCGGCAGGACGCGACGTCGCCGTCGTGCTCGTCGCGTACCGGCTCGCGTTCTCACCAAACCCCATGGCTCTCCGTGTCGTAGTCCTCGGCCAGGTTCCGGCGTTGTTGCCCGGGCAGCTGGCCCATCTGTCGGCGGCCCTCGATCTGTCCGTGCACGGGTATCACACCGACATGGCGTCGGCGCGCGCCGCGCTCACGCCGGTCCCCGACATCGCGATTGTCGGTGCCGCGATGGATGACGGCTCCAGCTTCGACTTCGTGCGGTCGCTCGCCGCCGCTGAACGTCCAACGGCGGTGGTGTTCACATCGGCGCGTGAAGAAGACGCGGTGCACGCCTTCGAACTGCAGGCCACCGACTTCGTGCCGGTGCCGATCGGCGATGCGCGCCTGCGCGACGCCCTCGCGCGGGCACGCCAGCAGGTGCTCCAGCTGGCGCTGCTGCGCACCGCGGACGAATTGCAGCGGCTCATCGGCGAGGCCAGCGCAACGGGAAGCACCGATCTCGGGGCGCTCGTCTCGCGCGCGGCGGGCGTGCTCGCGTCGCCGGTCGGGCCCGTGGGGGCGGACAGCTCCGAGGCCCGTCGTCGCCAGCGGACCGGCTCGGCCTCAGTGACCGGCACGTTGATCCCCTCCACCCCGTGGCGCGCCCCCCGCGGTGGAGAGCCGCCCTTGGTCCGTTTCGGACGGGAGGAGGCGGAGGAACCGGTCCTCGATCTGACGCAGGACGACGGCGGACGTTCGGCGGCGGGACACGGCGATGCGCGACCCCTCCGCGTGCTGGTCCGGGAGGGACGCCGTACGCGCTTCGTGCCGCTGGCCGACGTGGATTGGTTCGAAGCCGACGGCAATTACATCCTCGTGCACGCGGCGGGCGAGCGCTATCGCACGCGCGGGACCATCACGGCGATTGAGTCGGCCCTCGATCCGCGGCAGTTCGTGCGCATCCACCGTCGTGTGGTCGTGAACATGGACCGGGTACGGGAGATGTCGCCGTTGCCCGGAGGGGACGGCCTGCTGATGCTCGGCAACGGATCGACGCTGCGACTGTCCCGTACCTACCGGTCCCGCGTGCGCTAGGGATTCGGGGTTCTTGATGAGTCCGGCAGCCGGTGACGCGTGACGCGCACCGGCTGTTTCGTATTCAACGCGGACATCCTGACCGGGTGCCGGAATCCGGGACCTGACAGGTCGTCGCCGGCGACGCCTCCGACTGCCGGTCGGGCGCGATGTGCGTCGTCGGTGATTGACACCCCAGCGCCCTCCGCTAGCTTGCCGCAACGGTTTACGTCATCGGGAAAGGTGTGTCCGCGACCAGGCCGGTCGCGCCCACGGGCTCCCTCGTGGCCGAACTCTCCCCAATGTGTTGTCCGCCGGCACGCTCCTGTGCCTGCGTTTGCCAGTGCCATGTCTGTACCTCGGGCCCTCCGAAAGGTTGCCGCGCGGCCGGGCATGGCGTTGCACGCGTTGTCGTGCCGGCGCACTGCCGGCCACAGCGTGGTCCTGTAGCACTACCCTCCCGGAGGAGCAGATGAGGTCTTTCGGACGTCGTATGTGGTTTTTCGCGACGGTCCTAGGTGTGGCATTCGCCGCGCCGATCACCACCGCCCAGGCACAGACCGGTAAACTCACCGGCGTCGTGACCGATGCGGAGACAGGGAAGCCCGTCGAGGGCGTCTCGGTGGTCATTCAAGGGACAACGCTGGGTTCGAACACGAATGCCAGCGGCCGCTATTTCATCATTCAGGTTCCTCCCGGATCGTACTCCGTGCAGGCGCGCCGTCTCGGCTTCCAGAGCGTGACCGCCACCAACGTCACGATCTCGATCGACGCCACGCGCGAACAGAACTTCAAGCTGCGCGCGTCCAACCAGACGCTGGCGGCGGTGACGGTGCAGGCCGATGTGGCGCCGCTGGTCGAGCGTGGTCAGGTCGGCTCGCGCACGACGGTGACGGCCGAGCAGATCACGTCGCTCCCGGTCACGAGCATCGCCGGCGTGCTGGCGCTGCAGCAGGGCTTCACCGAGGTGCCGCAAAACACCTCGGTGGTGTCGCTGGCCGAAGAGCAGCGTAGCACCACGCCGCAGCTGCGCGTGCGCGGCAGCCGCGGTGGTGCGACGCTCTCCATGATCGACGGCATCGCCATCAACAATCCGCTGTTCGGCAACGACGCCGTGAGCATGAGCGCCCTGGCCGTCCAGCAGGTGGACTTCCAGCGCGGCGCCATGGAGCCGCAGTACGGCAACGCCCTCGCGGGTGTCATCAACCAGGCCGTGCGTGAAGGCGGCTCGGAAGTGTCGGGCGCGATCGACTTCCAGAACTCCACGCTCCCCGGCAACATCTTCAATACCGCCAACGACAAGCTGCTCGGCCTGAACCTGCTGCGCGGCTATCTGTCCGG
>CANJOX010000082.1 GCA_947475795.1 Gemmatimonadota bacterium | reverse complement strand
TCGGTGTGGGCCACGGTCATGGGCCCCTCGAACACGCGCGCCACCCCCGACGACATCGCCCGCATGCGCGCGATGCTGCTCGCGAACCTCGAGCGCGGCGCGTTCGGCATCTCGGCGGGGCTCGACTACAAGCCGGCCTACTTCTCCACCGTCCCCGAAGCGATCGCGGTGCTCTCGGTCGCGCGGCCCTGGCGCACGTTCTTCCCGAATCACGATCGTCTCACCCCCGAATCGGGATTCAGCTCGCGCAAGGGAATGGAAGAAACGATGGCGATTGGCGAGGGGGCGGGACTGGTGCCGGTGTTCACGCACATGAAGGTGCAGGGACGCGAACAGGGCACGGCCGACGCGGTGCTCGCGATGATGCGGCAGTCGAGCGCCGCGGGGCGCTGGGTCGCGGCGGATGTGTATCCATATCTCGCCGGACAGACGTCGCTGGCCGCGCTGATCATTCCGGGGTGGGCGCAGGACGGCGGCCTCGCAACGATGCGCGAGCGCTTCGCCGACCCCGCGCTGCGCGCGCGTATCGTCGCGGAGGCGGATGCGGCGATCGCGGCCCGCTTCAATGGCCCCGAAGGCATCCTGCTGAATGAATCGGGACGGAAACTCTCCGACATCATGCGCCAGCAGGGCGCGACGTCGGCGGGCGACGCCGTGGTGACGGTGCTCGCGACGGAATCGCCGTCAGCGATCCTGTCGTTCGGCGCGGAGTCGGACCTGCGCAAGATTCTGCAACATCCCGACGCGTCGATCGCGTGCGATTGCGGCGCGTGGACGGAAACACGCGCGCATCCGCGCGGCTTCGGCACCTTCCCGCGCGTTCTCGGTCACTACGTGCGTGAGACGCACACGCTCACCTGGGAGTCGGCGGTGCGGAAGATGAGCGCTCTGCCGGCGTCGATGGTGGGGATGGTGGATCGTGGTCTCGTCGCGCCGGGGATGGCGGCGGACCTCGTGGTGTTCGACACGGCAACGGTCATCGATCACGCCACCTACGAGTCGTCGGCGCTCAGGTCGGAGGGGATTCGCGTGGTGCTGGTGAACGGCCAGATCGCGCTACGCGACGGTGCCGTGACAGGCGTGCGCGGCGGCACGACGCTGCGTCGCAGTGGGCACATGCCGAGCCGCCCGCTCCACCTCGATGCGGCGCGCGCGGTGAGCGTGCGCGGCACGTTGCACGCGGGTAACGCCCGTGCGCTAGGCGCGAACGCCATGGGCGCGAACGCCGCCACCGACGTCATCGCGACGAACGTGACGATCGAACTCGCACAGGGCGCGAATGCCCGCGTGGCCTCGGGGCACCTGCGTCTCACCACCGCGGCGGGTCAGGTGGTGCGCGCGATCGCGTTCGGCACGATGCAGCCCGGCGCCGACTGGCTCACCGTGACCGGCCGTGCGCTCGTGGGCGGCGACGAACGCGCCTTCACGCTGCTGGTTGATGGCGCGGACCCGCTCACGGCGGGATCACCGTCTGCGGTGGAGTTGCGTATCGAAGGGATGCCGCCGATCACGGGCGCGGTGCAGGGTCGCACCACCATCCGGACGAACACTCCCGCGACCCCTCGCCGCCGCCCCGGCACGACGCCGCGCTGACATGCCCTCCACGTTTCGCGTCCTCCTCGCGGCCGTCGCGCTCACCGTTATCAGCGCGCGCACGGCCAGCGCACAGCAACCGGCCCCGTCGCCGGCCTTCCCCGATGCCTGGCTCGGCGTCTGGCGCGGCACGCTCACCATCTACGGTGCCGCCGACAGCGTGAAGACGCGCGTGCCCGCCACCCTCACGATCGCCAAGACCGACCAGCCCGGCGTCTATCGCTGGCGCACCGTCTACGCCAACGACACCACCAAGGGCATGAAGGACTATCGGCTGCGCGTGATCGATGCCGCCGCCGGACGATACGCCCTCGACGAAGGCAATGGCATCCTGATCGACGAAGTGCTCACCGGCGGCATGCTCGTGAGCGTCTTTCAGGTCGGCGATCAGTGGATCGAGAATCGGGTGAGTGCACACAGCGACTCCCTGGTGCAGGATCTCATCTACTGGACGAACACGCCGGTGCGCACCACCGGTGGTACGGGCCCGAACGGCGAACGCGGCACGCCGGTCATGGCATTCCGCGTTGGTGGCCGTCAGCGTCTCGTGGCCCGGCGCGAGCCGCACTAGGCAATACCGCGGCGCAGGCGCCCTCGCCGTCCTCGCGTGGTTGGTGGGCGCGTCGTATACTCCGTTGTCCTCAATGACATCGCTGCCCCTCGATCCAACCGTCCTCCTGGATGCGCGGCGATCATCATTCGCGTCGACCCCTCAGGCACACCCTCCCGTGTCCGATCGCATCAGTTCAGCCAGCTGGCGTATCGTGTTGCTCGCCAGCTTGGGCGGCACGCTCGAGTTCTACGATTTCGTCATCTTCGGCGTGTTCGCGCGCGACATCGCCGCCGCGGTGTTCCCCAATGCGTCGCCGATCGTGTCGCTGATGGCGTCGTTCGCGGCGTTCGCCGTCGGCTATCTGGCTCGACCCATCGGCGGCGTCGTCCTCAGTCACTATGGCGATCGGCACGGCCGCCGGACGGTCTTCCTCTGGTCGGTCTTCGTGATGTCGGCGGCCACCCTCGGGATGGGGCTGGTGCCGGCCTACGCCTCGTGGGGCGTGGCGGCCAGCGGGTTGATGGTGGCGCTCAGGCTTCTGCAAGGCTTCTGCCTCGGCGGTGAACTGCCGGGCGCCCTCACGTACGTGGTAGAAACCGCGCCGCGAATCGCGCCCATGGTGTGCGGTGTGGTGTTCTCCTGCGTCACCATGGGCGTGGCGGTCGCCACGGCGGTGAGTCTGTCGGTGCGCACCTGGCTCGCGCCCGAACTGGTGCCGGTGTACGGATGGCGGATCGCGTTCATCCTTGGAGGCCTCGGCGGCGTCCTGAGCTTCGTGTTGCGTCAGTCGCTCGAGGAGTCGCCCGAGTTCGAGCGGATGAAGGGGCTGGCCTCCCGCCAGCCCTTTCGCGAGCTCCTCCGCACGCACCGCGCACATGTGTTGGTCGGCTGCGCGCTGCTCGCGGGCACGGCTTGTTTCAATGGATTGTTCTTTTCGCACCTGCCCGCCTACCTCTCGCAGGTGTTGCAGTACGACCCTCGGCAGGCCGTGTTCTCACAAACCGTCGGCGTGATCGCCGTGGCCATCGGCACTCTGTTGACCGGGTGGCTCGGTGGCCGTATTCCGCCGCGCTACCTGCTGCGCAGCGGTGTGGCGTTGCTCTTGGTGTGCTCGTATCCGTTCTATCAGGCCTTGGCATCGCGTTCGGTCAACCTCACGCTGTTGCTAGGGCTCGCGGGCGTGGCGGCGGGCTTCACCGGTGGGTCGTTTGCCGTGCTGCTCACCGACTTGTTTCCTACCCGTATTCGCTTCACGGGTGTGGCCCTCGTGTTCAATATCAGCTTCACGATTTTCAGCGGCACCGCGCCGCTCGTCGCGACCACGCTCATTCGTGACACGGGGCAGCAGACAGCGCCCGCGTTCTTGATGGTCGGCTGCGCAGTGATTGCCTTGCTCGGTAGCCTGTGGGTCGATCGGTACGGCGGACACGTGCTGACAGCGTCAGTCACGCCGTAGTGCGTATGACGCAGTGATCGCGATTTCGACGCCTCGTATCAGCGGATGATCGTCGCGGGGTGCTTCCACTGGGCGCGCGAGCGTGGGCGCCGTTCGAACCCACTTCGTACCAGCAAGTCGAAGATCATGCTCGCGTGAAATCGTGAACTGTGACGTCCCCATCCTACCCAAAACCTCACCGCGTGTACGGAGCACCCCATGGCCACCGAGTGGACGTCGATTGCGCAGATTGGCACTGCCTGCAAGGGACGGTTTATCAGAACCCGCTGCGCGCTGGCGCTTCGTGACAACAATGCTGTTATCAATCATCCAACAGCGCCTCGGAAAGTAACTCTTCCCAAGGGCGCGATCGGGTACTGCTACGCAGCGAGTGGCGTGATCCATGTCGGCTTCACGGAAGACTTTGGGCAGCGGGAGTTCGCCAATCCGGTCAACTATCGCTATGCGGTCGCGTTCAATGCGCGGGACATTCCAGTACTCGAGATACAGAAGTAGCAGCCGCATGTGACTCTTGAACAACCGAGCCACTCTGGCACCATGCCTCAACATATTCGCGACCTTGCGTGGCGTCCGGCCAAGGCTGCTTCGTACTTCACGAGGTACGGTCGGCGGAGCATTACGGTAGCTGGACCTGATACACTAGCGGCGTTGCCCCGACCGCATTCCATTTCAGCGCCCCGCCGCTGAGTCTCGGTGTGAGCCCGCTCTATCCTACCGTCCCGCCTGACGACTGTGCATGCACGTGCAACCATCGATGACGCTGGCGTCCCCTCATACCACAGGCGCGTCATGACCGTCGTGATCACCGACCTGCAGCCCGCACACTGGGCCGCGGTGGCCGACATCTACAGCGAGGGCATCGCCACCGGCATCGCGACGTTCGAGACGGCGACCCCGTCGTGGGAGGCGTGGGATCAGGCGCATCTTCCGGCTCCGCGCCTCGTCGCGAGTGAAGCCGGCCGTGTGCTGGCGTGGGCGGCCGTCAGCCCGGTCTCGCGACGGGCCGTGTACGCCGGCGTGGCAGAAGTCAGCATCTATGTGGCGTCGCGTGCGCGTGGCCGAGGGGTCGGCACGCAGCTGCTCCGTGCGTTGGTCGATGCCTCAGAGGTGTGCGGCCTGTGGACGCTGCAGGCCGGCATCATGGCGCTGAATGCGACCAGCATTGCGCTGCACGAACAGTGCGGCTTTCGCATCGTCGGCACCCGTGAGCGTATCGGCAAACTCGGTGATGCGTGGCGTGACACCATCCTCATGGAGCGCCGCAGCAACCGGGTTGGCGTTGACGCAGCAGCGGGGAACTCGCGCGCATGACCCTGACCCATGGCGTGCTGCACGCGGCAATCGGTCGACATTTCATCGATCATGGCACGGCGCCCACCATCGCCCAGCTCAGTCGGCACTTCGCGCTCGACGAGGTGATCGTCGCCGACGCGCTGCGGGCGCTCGCGAATTATCACGGCGTCGTCCTGCATCCCACGAGCGGTGAGATCTGGGCGATGCATCCGTTTTCCGCCGCGCCCACACTGTTTTGGGTGGAGAGCGGCGGGAAAGGCTGGTGGGGTAACTGTGCCTGGTGTTCGCTCGGCATCGTCGCCGTGCTGGGGGCCGATGCCACCATCAGTACACGGCTGGGCGGCGAGGCGACACCGGTTACGCTCCGGATTGAACGCGGCGTTGTCACGACAGCCGACTATTGGGTTCACTTTCCGATCCCCATGATGCAGGCGTGGGACAACGTCACGTACACCTGCAGCACCATGCTGGTGTTCGACGCGCCCGCCGCTGTGGACCGTTGGTGTGTTCAGCACGCGATACCGCGCGGCGATGTGCAACCGGTGTCGACGGTGTGGGCCTTTGCGCAGGCCTGGTATGGCCGTCACCTCGATCCTGCGTGGACGAAGTGGACCACCGACGAGGCGCGCGCGCTCTTTCAGCGCTTCGGGTTGACGAGCCCCACGTGGGCATTGCCGGTGACCGCCGAGCGCTTCTGATGGCCGGGGGGGCGCGGACGCCCCGCGCGCCACAGATCGCGGTGGCCGCGGTGGTGGGGCGGTGGGAATGGAGCCGAGAACCGCTGCGCGGGCACGTCCCGGGAATCTCCGCACGGCTCTCGGTGCGGTTTCAGGCAACGTGCGTAAAAAATGGCAGGGAGTACGACCACGTGAGCCGAAATTGACAGCCAGTACGACACTGGGTTGATCCATGACATGTAGACTGACGATCGATCGGTCGTGGAACGCACGCATGTTCGCGTTCAGCCGGATACCGTCACCGTCGCGGCGGCGCCTGCGCGTTCCAGTTTCAGGCTGATTTCATTTTCCATGAGAGGTCGTATGCGCATGCAACGGTTCGTCGTGTCGGTGTGTGTTGCCGCGGCCGCGTGCAACTGGCCCACAACGGCCTGCGGCTGCACGCGGCCGGACGTTGCGTACCGCGTGGAGGGTACGGTGAGTCTCCCGTCCGGTGCCCCGGTGGCTGGCGCCAGCCTGACGGCGAGCGCGGTCGGGACGTCGTGTGCGGCGTTTCAGCCGCCGTATTCCTTCTCGCCGTTCGGTACGACGACGTCCGCCAGCGATGGGTCCTTTGCCATCACGGGAAAGGAGTACGGGGACATCTGCGTGCGACTGGTGGCGCGACGTCCAGCGGTGGCGGACAGCCTCGTTGAGATGATCGATCTGACGCCGGGACGTCGCAGCCAGTCCGTCTCGATGCGATTTCCGTAGTACGCTGCGGCTGGGTATCGGCACGCAGGCGACGACCCTGCATCAACTACTTGCTGCACCCGATGCCGTGGTCACGGCACGGATGATTCGCACGGCTGTCCCTGAACACCATTCCACGCATGCCTCTCCCCTTCGCGCTTCCCATTTCCGAGCAGCCGCACATGGCACCTTCTCTGGCACGAGCGCCGAGGCCAGGGCGACGTCGCGACGGGCGAACCGCTGGACGGCGGACGGGGGGCACGCTCCTCGCCATGCTGGTCGCGTCGCTGTTCGTCGTCGGTGCCTGCGGGGGAGGCGCTGATGGCCCCATCGGCCCGCGGCCCCGCGTTGACGTGCTGCTGCCCAGCAATTCCGTCTCGCTGGTGGTGGGGCAGTCGCAGGCACTCACGGTCATCGTGACAGGGACAGCCAACACGGGCGTCGCATGGTCCACGTCGGCACCGTCCATCGTCAATGTGAGCGGGGCGGGGCTCGTGACCGCGCTGGCGGCGGGCAGCGCCACTGTTACCGCAACCGCGATCGCCGATCCCACGCGCAGTGCGACCGCCACCGTGACGGTGAGCCCGCCCGTTGTGGTCACGCTTGGGGCGTCTACACTCTCGCTGCTCCAGGGAGCGACCCAACAGCTCACTGCCGCCGTCACCGGTACCCTGAACACGAGCGTCAGCTGGTCCTCGAGTAGCATATCGGTGGCCACCGTCTCGCTGAGTGGCCTCGTCAGTGCGGTTGGAGCAGGAACGGCCACGATCACGGCCACGTCGATTGCCGATGCCACTAAGAGTGCCTCGCTGTCTGTGACCGTGACGCCGGTCAGCTTCAGCATCGCGCCGGCGGCAGTTGCGCTTTCCGTCGGGGGCTCGCAGCAGCTCACCGCCACGGTCAACGGAACGGCCAGTACCGCCGTCACCTACGCGACCAGCACGGCGACGGTCGCCGCCGTGTCGACCACGGGGCTCATCACTGCGGTGACGGCGGGGAGCGCCATCATCACCGTACGCCTGACGAGCGATCCCGCGCGCAGTCTCACGGTACCGGTGACGGTGGTCAGTGCCGCCGGCACCCTCCTCGCGAGCGGTGTGCCGGTGACCAACATCAGCGCCGCTGAGGACAGCGTGCGCCTCTTCCGACTGTTTGTCCCTGCCGGCACCACGCAGCTCGACCTCCGCACGACCGGAGGGACCGGTGACCTCGATCTCTACGTCGCGCGCGTCGCGACGCTGCGCACCACGTCCGACATCGTGTGCGCATCGGAAGGCAGCGGCAACGAGGAGCGCTGCACGATCCCGAATCCGGCCGCGGGCGACTGGTACATTTATCTCTACGCCTTCGAGGCGTTCGCGGGCGCCACGCTGAGCGGGACAACGAGTGGTGGCCCCGCGCCGACGTCGGGCTACACCCTGTCGCTGACGTCCCCCAGCATCACGGTCGAGCGGGGCGCGAGTGCGCAGGTGACCATCACCGCCGTGCGCGAGGCTGGCTTCTCCGGCACGATCACGCTCGGTACCGCGACGTTGCCGTCAGGGGTGACGGCAACGTTCTCTCCGGCCACGCTCGGCGCTGGTGTCTCCGCCGCCACACTCACGATCGCCGCGGGCAGCGCCGCGACGATCGGCTCTGGCCCGCTCACGGTCACCGGTGCCTCGCTCGGCCTCACGGATCGCGCCGCCACGGCCACCTTGAGCGTGACGGCGCCCAGTGGCGGGAGCAACGCGACGCCGCTCACGTCGGGTGTGCCGGTCACCAACCTGTCGGGCGCCAGTGCATCGTCGACGCTGTATCGCATCGTGGTGCCCTCCGGCACGCCCAACCTGCAGGTCCGCACCTCTGCCGGCAGCGGCCTGTTGCGGGTGCTCCTCCGCCGTGGCTTCCCGCCGACCTCTACCACGTTTGACAACGAGGCGACGGGCGCTGGCACCGTGTGGCTCGCCGACGTACCGAACCCGACCCCGGGGGACTGGTACGTGCTCATTGTGGGAACGCAGGCGTACCAGGGCGTCTCGCTCACGGCGAGTGCTGCCGGGTACACGCTGGGGCTGTCGCCCGCGTCGCTGACGCTGGCGCCGGGGGCCGCCGCCACGGTGAACGCCACCATCACGCGGGTCGGCGGATTCAGCGGCGCCGTCACGCTCGCCGTCCAGGGGCTCCCCGCCGGCGTCACCGTGAGCCCCGCGATCATCGCGGCGGGGGCGACCACCACGACGCTCACGTTCACGGCTGCAGCGAATGCGACCGGCAATGCCACCGCGACCATCAGCGGAACTACGGTCGGGCTTCCCGATCGCACAGCCACTCTCGTGCTGAACGTCGCCCAGCCGGGAATCGTGCTCACCCTGCAAAGCCAGACCGTTCTCCTCGCACGTGGCGCCAGCGGGACGATACAGGTGGGACTCGCCCGCACGGGTGGATACACGGGCGCGGTTTCGCTCTCCATTTCTGGCCTCCCGTCGGGGGTCTCGGCGACGTTCACGCCCTCGCAACTGGGCTCGAATGAGGCCGGCAGCACCCTCGCGTTCACGGTCTCGTCCACGGCGCCGATTGCCACGTCAGCCGCGATCGTACAGGCGAGCGGCTCGGGTGTGCCGAGCGCATCGCTGCCGATCACGATGAACGTGAGCGGCACGCCGCCGCGCATCGCGTCGTTTCAGGAATGGTCGATCCCTGGCGTGACCGCGAGCAACGGCGTGGGCGCTGGGCGTGGGCTCACCACAACAAACGAAGGGGTGTACTTCCAGCTGTCCGATGATGCCGGTACGGTGCTTCGTGCCACCGGTGGACCGTCGATTACGTGGAAATCCTGGGTGCCTACCGGACGGCCGAAGCATTGGGTGCCGTCGAAAACGCGTACCGAGCAGCGCGACGAGTTCAGCGTGCACTTCGTGCGTTTCGGAGATCGCGTCGGGGACGAGCCGCGGATCGGCGTGTACAGCCTGAACAGCGGGGTGCCGACCTTCGACATGGTCGACGACCGCATCTTCAACAACAAGTTTCGGATGTACATACCGGGGGCTCCGGCGGCAGGACTCGACTGGGCCTTTTCAGGCGACTCGGTGTTCCTGCAAAGTCGTAACGTGCGAGGCCCCGGCACACGCTCACGCTTCGACAACGTCGCGAAGGCGACGCCGAGTATGGCGATCGCCGACACGGCCGATCTGGTGGTCTATGTGGTCGAAGGGAGCAACCTGCTCAAGATTACCTCCAGCGGTATCGTCCAGACATGGCCACTGCCGGCACGCAATGCAGGTTTGGCGGGCACCGTCACGCAGATGCAATGGGCATCGGGCGCGCTGTGGATCGGCTACGATGGGCAGGTGCTGCGATTGCGCAATGGTCAGCTCAGCGTGTTCAATACGCTCGCGGATGCAAACCCGGTGCGCGCCGCGCTGCAGTCGTTCTGCATCACCGGCGGCTGGCTCTACACCACCGACGGCATGCGCTACAGCGTGAATGGCGGCGCCGGCGTCGATTTCTTGGGTGACATGAGCGGCGTGACCGATCAAGCAACACTCATCAACTACCAGATCCTGAAGGCACGCGTCGGTGGCTCGGTGCTCACCTGCCTGCAGAGCTCGCTGTCCACCCAGTTGTGGCTCATCTGGTTAGACAAGCTTGTCACGCTCACACCGCTCTGATTGTTGGCGTGCGCTGCAACGACCGCCGGAACCGGCACGCCGAACGCCCCCTACAACCGCACCGCCCGACCCACGCCCTGCTCGCGCGCGCGCCGGTACACGAGCGCGGCGACCACCAGGTCCTCCATCGCGTGCCCCATCGACTTGTACGCCGTGAGCTCCGTGGGTGATGTGCGCCCCGGCGCGCGCCCCGCGAGCAGCTCCCCCAGCTCGGTGCCCCGTGCGGGATCGAGCCCCGCCAGTTCGGCGCAGCCGGCCGGTGGCGGATCGAACGAGAGGCGCGACTCGACGGCGAGCGTGGCCTGCCGCACGACCTCGGGCGGTAACTCGCCACCGGGAGGCGCGTAGCCCACCGACGTCACGTGGGCCCCAGGCGCGAGCCACTCCGGCTCGATCACCGGCGTGTCCGACGTGGTGCACAGGCAGACGATGTCGGCGTCGCGCACGGCGTCGCGGACCGACGTGACGGCGTGCGCACGCGCGTCGGTGGCGGCCAGCGCCTCGGCGTCCGCGTGACGGCGGGACACGATGCGGATCTCGGTGATCCCGCGGACGCGCGGCAGCAGTTGCAGATGCGCGAGTCCTTGCACCCCCGCGCCGACGATCGCGAGGACGCGGGCGTCCGCGCGCGCGAGGCAGCGGGCGGAGAGCGCGGCGCCGCCGGCGGTGCGCATCGCGGTGATGTGCGAGCCGT
>CANJOX010000081.1 GCA_947475795.1 Gemmatimonadota bacterium | reverse complement strand
GCGCCACCACCGGGTTGGGGCGCGACGATCTGGCCGCGGCGCTGATCGATCTGCTCAGCCTCCCCGACTGGCGCGAGCCGGAACCGGATGAGGAGGACGACACGCCGGACGGTGCGCTGGCATCCGTGGCCCCCCGGCTCACCGGCGACACCCCATGAACGCACGTCGTACGCGGTGCGCGGGGGTGATGCTCGCGGCGACGCTCGGTGCGGCGGCGGCCCCGTCGGGGCTGGCCGCGCAGATCCGCCCCGTCGCCCCGCCGGTCGGCCAGGCGGCGGTGGGCGATACGCTCGACCCCAACTGGGTGCCGGCCGGCTTCGGCACGCTCCGCCAGGATGACATCGCGCTCAAGGTGTCCCCCGCCAACGGGCTGCAGGTGCGCGCGATCCCGCTGGACGAACGCATCATCCGTCTGCTCTCCCCCGACTCCTACCGATCGCTCCGCGAGCTGGTGGCGAGCAAGGAGCGCGATCTGCAGGCCGTCCGCGAGCGTAACCGCCTCCCGGGGTATTCCGTCTGGTACGTGAGCTTCTTTGCGCAGGAGCAGGGCGAGACGCGCTTCTCGCCCCAGGAGTTCATCATCAACAACACCGGGCGTGATTTCCGGCCGCTCGACATGCTGCCGATCACGCCGGGCTTCGGCGAGTACCGGCTCAAGCAGCGCGATGTGCAGTCGGCGCTGCTGATCTTCGACGGGCAGGTCGACGTCAATCAGCCGCTGACGGCGCTCATGGAGAGCACGCCCAGCGTGACCGACTGGAACCGCGTCATTCAGCGCATCGAGCGGGAGCGTGCGCTGGTCCGTTCACGCGCCGCCGCCGCGCCCAAGCCGCCGATCTGAGTCAGCGTCCGGGGACGCGCAGCACATCTTCCACCGCACCGGCATCGCCCGTGCGCAGCAGATGGACGGCGTACCGGACCGCATCGTGCTCCCGCGGCCACGCCAGCGTCTTGATCGCGGCCGCCGGCGTGCGCCATGCCCACGCATCGTGCTCGGCACTCAGCGCCACCGCGCCGGCGTCCTCCACCACGGCCGCGAACACGACGGCGAGCTGCACGGTGTCGTGCTGGGGCAGATAGAACGGGTTGACCGTGATGGCGTAGAGCCGCTGCGTGCGCAGCCCCGTTTCCTCGCCCACCTCGCGACACGCGGCATCCGCCGGCGTTTCCCCCCGCTCGATACGGCCGTGCACGATCTCCCACGCGCCGGTGCAACGCCCCCCGGCGGCACGGCGCATCGTGAGCACGCGCCACCGATCGCGGCGCCCCGGCGCGGCCGGTGCCAGCACCACCACGTCCACCACGCCCACCGCCACCCGGATCTCGTCGAGGCCTGTCGTGGACAGGCGTACAGGGGGAGCGGCAGGAGACCGAGGCATGAACCAATGCTACCGGATCGCTTGCCCATCGGCGAGCGCGGCGGCGAACTTCCCTGTGATGACGTCTCTTGATGAATTCCATGCGCAGGCGGCGCAGTGCGGCACGACCGGGGGGCTGGTCCCCGTGTGGCGCGACTGCCTGCTCGACCTGTGCACCCCGGTGTCCGCCTTCGCCAAAGTGCGACGTGGGCCGTTCGCGTTCCTGCTCGAGTCGGCCCCTGCGGGCGGGGAGTCATGGGCGCGGTACACCTACCTCGGCACCGAACCGCGCGGAGCGTGGCGACTGCGCGACGGCGTGGTCGAGGACTGGACCGAGGCGCGCGGATGGCACGGCGCCCGCACCCCGGCTGATCCGATCGCCGACCTGCGCGACATCGTGCGCGACATGCACCCGGTGCCGGCCCCCGAACTCGGGGCGCTGTGGAGCGGCGCCGTGGGCTTCTTCGCCTACGACGTCGTGCGCCACATCGAAACGCTGCCGCATGCGCCGCCGCGCGCGCTCAGCTATCCCGATGCCTGTTTCGTGTTCACGCACGCTCTCGTCGTGATCGACAACTGGCGCGGACAGGCCCGCGTGATCGTCTCCGTGCCGGTGCCCCCCGACGCCACGGCGGCGATGCTCGACGCACTGCACGCCGACGCCGTCGGCACGCTCGACGACACCGTTGCGCGCCTGCAGGGCCCCGAGATGCTGCCGCCCCTGCGGCTCGACGAGACGGTGCCGCCGGCCGTGCCGCACTCGCACTATGCGCGCGAGGATTTCCTGCGCGACGTGGGACGGATCAAGGAATACATCCTGTCGGGCGACGTCTTTCAGGCGTTGCTGGCCCGACGCATGTCAGTGCCGCTCGACTTCGACACCACGACGCTCTACCGGGCGCTGCGCGCGCTCAACCCCTCGCCCTACATGTACCATCTCCAGCTGGACGGGATGGAGCTGGTGGGCAGTTCACCGGAACTGCTGGTGCGGGTAGCGGACGGACGCCTCACGGTGCGCCCCATCGCCGGCACGCGCCCGCGCGGAAAGACCTCCGAGGAGGACGCCGCGCTGGCCGCCGAATTGTTGAGCGACGAGAAGGAGCGCGCCGAACACGTGATGCTGGTCGATCTCGGCCGCAACGACGTGGGGCGTCTGGCGCGCTATGGCACTGTCCGCGTGACCGACCTGATGACGGTCGAGCGCTATTCGCACGTCTTCCACATCGTGAGTCAGGTGGACGGCGAGCTGGCCGACGGATCGAGTGCGCTCGATGCGTTCCGCGCGGTGTTCCCCGCCGGCACGATGACGGGCGCACCGAAAGTGCGGGCGATGCAGATCATCGACGAGCTCGAGCCCGAGCGGCGCGGCGCGTACGCCGGCGCGATCGGTTTCATCGGCGCAGGAGACACGCGCATGGATCTCGCCATCACCATCCGGACCTGCGTGATCGCCGACGGGACCGCCTCGGTACAGGCCGGCGCCGGGATTGTGCACGACTCCGTGCCGGAGAGCGAGTGGACCGAGACCGAGAATAAGGCCCGCGCGCTGCTCACCGCCATCGGGCGTGCGCGCGCCGCCGGTGCGGCGACCTCCACGCCCGCCCCGTCCTGACCGCGTGCCCCTCGTGCTCATGGCCGATGCCGGCGACCGCCGGTTCGAGATAGCGGGATCCGCCCCGCTCGTCGTCGGGCGTGAGCTGTCGTCGACGCTGCCGGTGCTCGACCCCGTCGTGTCGCGCCGTCATGCCGAGTTGCGGCTCGCCGACGATGGCACCGTGGACGTGTGCGACCTCGACTCACGGAACGGAACGTGGGTGAACGGCGTGCGCGTGTCGCATGCGACCCTGACCGTGGGCGACACGATCGCTTTCGGCACGATCGCCTTCACGCTGGAGCAGGCCGGAGAGGCCGACCAACCCCGATCCGCGTGGTTTGACGGCGAGCGGGCGCTGCGCCATGAGCGCGCCGTGCCGTCGCTCGAACAGGCACTGGCCGATCTGACACAGAGCACCGTCGGACATGCGCTCACCACGGCACGGCTCGCCCGACTCGTCGGCATCGCGCAGCACCTCGGGGGCGTCACCGACCTCGACGCCCTGCTCGATGCCATCGCCGACGACCTCTTCGGCACCTTTGAGGCCGACCGGGTGGCGATCCTGCTGCGCGGCACCGATGACCAACTGCACACGCGTGTCTCCCGCGATCGCGCTGGGGCGATCGCACGAGCCGTCCCGCGTGCCATCGCCCACGGCGTCGCGGAGCGGCAAGTGGCCCTCCTGACCAACGATGCCCGACGCGACACGCGGACCGCCGGCCTGTCGGTGCACCGGCAAGCGGTGCGTTCGGCCATGGCGGCGCCGCTGATGGGCAGCCAGCGCGTCACGCTGGGGGTGCTCTACGTGGATCACCTGCGAGAGGGCGCGGCGTTCACCGATGACGATCTCGCGCTGCTCGTGGCGGTCGCCGCCATCGTGTCGGTCGCCGTCGAACGCGAAGCGGCCACCGCGCGTCTGGTCCAGGCCGCGCATACCCGGGCGAACTTCGCGCGCTACTTCGCACCCCAAACCGCGGCCCGGATCGCCGACGACGCCGGGATCGCCGCGCCGGGCGGTACCCGCCAGCGCGTGGTCGTGCTCTTCAGTGATGTGCGCGGATTCACCACCATCGCGGAAACGCTGCCCCCCACGCAGATGGCGGCGCAACTCAACGAGTATTTCGCCGTGATGGTCAGCTGCCTGTTCCGTCACGGCGGGGCGCTCGACAAGTTCATCGGCGACGCCATGATGGCCTACTGGGGCGCGCCGACGGCCGGCGAGCACGATGTGGATCAGGCCGTGGCAGCAGCGATCGACATGCAGCAGGCGCTGCGCACCTTGAACGCGCGGTGGGACCAGGAGGGGCGGGCGCGATTCGAGGTCGGAATCGGGATTCACGTGGGCGACGCGTTCGTGGGCAATATCGGATCGCCGCAGCGGCTTGAGTTCACCCTCATCGGCGACACGGTGAACATCGCGAACCGACTCTGTGCGCTGGCGGCCGGCGGCGACATTCTCATCAGCGACGCCGCCCGCGTCGAGCTCGCTCCGGGCACCACGTGCACGGCACGCCCCGATCTCATCCTGCCGCGGCAGCAGGGATCACCGCAGGCGATCTGGCAGGTGAGCGCGGCATGAACACGATCGCGCCCACCCGGCTGATCGGCCGGGCCGACATCACGGCCCTCCCCTCGGTGCTGGACGACCTCGAGGCGATTCTACGCCACGGCGACACGCTGTACGACTGGGCGGCGGGACAGCCGCAACCGCGCGCGATGCGCGGGCGGGCGCCCGTGTACGTCGCGACACTGCCATCCAGTGCGATCCCCGTCGTGGTACGCCACGCATGGCACGGCGGGCTGCTCGCGCCACTCACGGCCGACCGCTTCCGGCGCCCCACGCGCGCGCCGGCGGAACTGGCGCAGTCGGCGGCGTTGCGCGCGGCCGGCATCCCCACCACCGAAGTGCTGGGCTTTGCGCGCTACGCGGCCGCGTTCGGCCTCTGCACCGTGGATGTCGTCAGCCGGTACGTGGACGATGCGGCCGACCTTGGCATGGTCATGGCGGGGCTGACGCCATTCGTGGACGCTGAAACGGCCCTGACGGCCACGCAGCGGCTGCTGGTGCAACTGGCCACGCATGGCGTGGTGCATCCGGACCTGAACGTCAAGAATATTCTGCTGCGTCCGGCGCCCCACGGCATCGAAGCGCTGATCATCGATGTCGATGTGGTGCACTGGCAGCCCGCGCGCGCGCGCGCCGACACCATGCGCCGCAATGTGGACCGCCTCACACGCTCGATCCGCAAGTGGCGCCGGCACTTCGGTGGCGACATCACCGACGCCCGCATCGATGCGTTCGCCGCGCAGGCCACCGCCGCGCTGCGCGACGCGCCTTCCGCTCCCCTCCCGAATTCCTGATCGCGTGACGGTACCGACCACCACCCCCGCCCTGCCGCCGTTCCGCCTCGATCGCGTCGGCATCGTCATGATGAGCGCGGTCGGCGATGCCGTGCACGTCATGCCCGTCATCCACGCCCTCAAGGCGCATGCGCCCGACGCGCACATCACGTGGGTGCTGCAGCCCGGGCCGGCCACGCTGGTGCGTGGGCACCCGTTGGTGGACGACATCGTGCTCTTCGACCGATCGAAGGGATGGCGCGGATTTCTCGACACCCGCCGCGCGTTGGCCACCCGCCGCTTCGACGTCGTGCTGGCCCTGCAGGTGTACTTCAAGGCCGGCCTCATCACCGGTTTCACCAACGCCCCCATCAAACTCGGGTTCGATCGCGCGCGGGCGCGCGATGCGAACTGGCTGTTCACGACGCACCGCTTACCGCCACACGCCGGCCAGCATGTGCAGGACCAGTACTTCGAGTTCAGCACCGCCCTCGGCATTGCCCACGGCGCGCCCGCCTGGACGCTGGGGCCGTGGAACGACGAGGAACGCGCCTGGCAGCGGGCATTTCACGGTCAGTTCAACCGCCCGATTGCGCCCATCGTCGTCGCCACCAGCAAGGCGGCCAAAGACTGGATGCCGGAACGCTGGGCGCGCGTCTGCCAGATCCTGTGGCACGAGTTCGGACTCCAACCCGTGCTGGTGGGCGGCCGCTCCCCGCGTGAACTCGCCGCCGAAGCGATCATCCGGCGCGAGGCACCGATGGCGCACTCCGCGCTTGGCAGCGGGCTGCGCCGACTGGCCGCCATTCTCGATGGCGCCGCGGTCGCGCTCTCCCCCGACACCGGCCCGCTCCATCTCGCGGTCGCACTGCGCACACCCGTGATCTCACTGCTGGGCTACACCAATCCCAAGCGCGTGGGCCCGTATGACTTCTCGCGGGACCTCATGATCGATGCGTACGGTGATCCGGGCGAGGACTATCCGCTCGACATGCAGTATCGTGAGCATCGCATGGCACGAATCACGGTGGACGACGTGCACGCTATGCTGCGGCGTTGGCAGGAACGGTATCGGCCTACGACCGCGTAACCGGACCGAAGGCGTAGCCGAAGCCAAGAGCGCGCAACAGGCCGATCAGGCGACCGAGCGGCAGCCCCATCACGGCGAAGTAGTCCCCGTCGATTCGCTCGACGATTGTGGCGCCGAATCCCTGAATGCCGTAGGCGCCCGCCTTGTCCATCGGCTCGCCGGTATCCACGTAGGCGGCGATCTGCGCCGCGTTGAGCGCGCGGAATGTTACCGATACGGACTCCACACCGGACTGTGTCTCGCCACCGTGGGCGACCGCCACCGCGGTGAACACCGTGTGGGTCCGACCGCTCAGACGCGTGACCATCGCGATCGCGTCGTCGCGATCGCGCGGCTTGCCGAGGATATCACCGTCGATCACCACGATCGTGTCGGAGCCGATCACGACCGCGTCCGGGTGCTGCACGGCAAGCGTGTGGGCCTTCGCACGCGCCAACCGCTCGCAGTGCGGCACCGGCGCCTCGTCCGGATGCACCGACTCGTCCACGTCGGCTGGACGCACCTCGTGCGCAATCCCGACCAGCGTCAACAGTTCCCGGCGCCGGGGAGACTGCGAGGCCAGGATGACGCGTGGCAGTGCCACGGACGGACGCATCGAATCAGAAGTCGTCATGTGGCTAAGTTTAGATCACGGTCTTCCCACTCGCACCCCACTGGCATATGTCCGACCATCCCACGCACTTCGAAACGCTCGCGATCCGTACGCAGACCCCGGTGTCGGCCGAGCGCGAGCACTCCGTCCCGTTGTATCTCACGTCGAGCTTCCGGTTCGACGATGCCGAGCATGCGCGGGCGTTGTTCACCGAGGAGATGGCCGGCAACGTGTACAGCCGGTACGCGAACCCGAACACCGACGAGTTCGTGCGGAAGTTGTGCCTCCTCGAAGGGGGCGAAGACGGCATTGCCACGGCCTCGGGGATGTCGGCCGTGTTCACGGCCATCGCCGCCCGCGTGTCCGCCGGCGACCACGTTCTGGCCTCGCGGGCGCTCTTCGGATCCACGCACCAGCTGTTCACCCGGATTCTGCCGAAATGGGGCGTGTCGTCCGATTACGCGGACGCCGCCGATCCGTCGTCGTGGGAGCGGCTGGTCCAGCCGAACACCAAGCTGATCTTCATCGAGACGCCGTCCAACCCCGGCCTCGAACTGATCGACCTGCGATGGCTCGCCGCGTTCGCGGCGGCGCGCGGCATCCCGCTCGTGGTCGACAACTGCTTTGCCACGCCGTATCTGCAACGTCCGTTGTCGCTCGGGGCCAACGTCATCATCCACTCGGCCACCAAGTACATCGACGGACAGGGACGCGCCCTGGGCGGGGCGATCATCGGTGACGCGTCGTACATCGCCGACTGCCGCTTTTTTGCGCGGCACACCGGACCGGCCATGAGCGCCTTCAACGCGTGGCTCCTGTCGAAGTCGCTGGAAACTCTCGCCGTGCGCATGGACCGCCACTGTGCGAACGCGTTGAGTCTGGCACAGCATTTCGAAGGGCACCCGGCGGTGGACTCCGTGCGCTATCCGTTCTTGCCGTCACACCCGCAATACGCACTCGCCCGCGCACAGATGTCACAAGGCGGCGGCATCGTGGCCCTCGTGCTTGCCGGCGGGCTCGACGCGGGGCGCCGCTTCCTCGACGCGGTGCAGATGGTGTCGCACTCCGCCAACCTCGGCGACACACGCACGATCGTCACCCACCCCGCCTCGACCACCCATTCGAAACTCTCCGCCGACGAACGCGCGGCCGTCGGCATTTCCGACGGATTGATTCGGGTCAGCGTCGGATTGGAGCACATCACGGATATCATCGCCGATCTGGAGCAGGCGCTCGACACGGCGGCGCGGTAGCTCGCTGCCGAGTCCGATCGCGGCGCCGTACGGCCCATGCGGAGAGGGACATCTCGTCCGTACTGTCAGGTAATGTTGACAGTGGACCGCGACAGGTGCTTCGCGTGTATGCTACACATCGGGAGGTGAGGCGTCGCGCTCAAGCCAGATTGTGACCGGTCCGTCATTCACCAATTCGACCTCCATGTCGGCACCGAATTCGCCCGTCTGTACATCCAGTCCGCACTGGCGCAAAAGAATGACGAATTGGTTATATAGCGGGGTAGCGATTTCGGGCCGGGCCGCGTTCATGAAACTGGGGCGTTTCCCCTTTTTGACATCGGCGTACAGTGTGAACTGCGACACAACCAACAGCGCGCCTGCGCGCTCGGCCACATCGTGATTCAGCTTTCCCTCGGTGTCGGCGAACAAGCGTAGTCCGATCACCTTCTCGGCCATCCACCGGAGTTCCGCGGCGGTATCGGTATGCGTGAACCCCACCAGTAGCACATAGCCTGATTCGATGCGCCCGGACACCCGTGTTGGTTCGTCGGGATTGTCCGGTCGGATTCGCACTTCCGCCCGACTGACGCGCTGAAGAAGAATTCGCATGGCGCAGAAGTCTGGCGATGCCTTCCGACTCACGGAAGTGCAGGACAATGTCAATCATCACCATCGTGCAACCTCGCCTCGCTCTTCACTTTGATCTGACGCCGCGCTCTGCGGCGATGGACGCCGATTCTGCCTTCCTGGCCGCGTGTGTTGCGTGGCTTGGGCTCGATCAGGGGCAGCAGTTGAGCTGGGACAGTCCGTCCAACCACACGCTCGATGGTGGACGCATCCTTCGCTGGGCGCCCTATCGCGAAGGTGGGGCGGCGCTGGCCGACATTGTGGTGCACGCGCCGGATCCGCTCGACCGTTCGCTGCAGTGGTCAACGCACGTCACGTACGTGGTCACAACCAACACCAGCGGCGCCGTGCACCGGCAGGTCAATCTGCGCGTCGGCACCGAAGGGGGGCTCAGCAACGGGGCGCCACCGCCGGTCCGTCCGCCGCGTCTGCTCGCGGAGCTCGATGCGCAGTTCACGCTGGTGGCCAACGATGGCCCGCTGCAGCGCATCCCCACACAGCTCGAAGCCGGCACGCTCGATGCGTTCGTCCGTTTTGTCCTGTGTGATCCGGCGCGCACCATGCCGGTGCTGCTGCTCACCGAACTGCCTGATGGCGGCTATGTCCTCCCGCCCGAGCAGTTTGCCACCGAGATGTTCGGATTGGGGCTGTGCTTCATGCTCCGCCATTCGGACACCTTTGCGCTCTCCGATGCGGTGGGCGGCCACGCGCGCAGTGTGTTTCTGGGTTCGGCGCGCGCCTATCTTCCCGGCTTCACGCTCGAGTCCGACCCCTTCCAGCATCCGCTCGTGCTCGCACGGGCGTTGGCGCTCCCCGGCGAACGTCGCCGGCTCGTGCAACGTCTCGCGGAAGTCTCCGTGCAGCGCCCGTTCTCCGACCCGGCCATCGTGGATACGCTGCGCGATCAGCGCGCGACGACGTACGGTAAGCGCCCTGATGCCGCCGAAGCACTCGCCGCGGCGGAATCGGGGGTGGAACTGGACAAGGGGCAGCTGATCTCGCTCGTGCGCCAGTACGAAGACGCCGTGCGCGCCGCCGAGGGGGAGCTGTCCCGGACCCGTGAGCGTCTGGTGGAGGCGCGCGAGCAGCTCGAGGCTGAGCGCGCCAGTGCGCGGGCGCTCCGCACCACGCTCGCGGCGCACAAGGAACGTCAACCGATCTCCAAGCCGGCCAGCGATGCGCCCCAGTCGGTGCTCGAGGCGGTCGAACGGGCGCAGGCGCTCTACTCCGACGCGCTGCGGCTGCTCCCGGCCGCGTTCACGTCGTCACGCGAGTCGTCGTTTCCCGACCCCGATACCGCTTGGTCGTACCTTAAGGCCCTTGGCGAAGTGGGCCGCCGCCGTCAGGACCGTGCGCTCGGGCGCCCCTTGGCCGAAGTGTTCGCCGATCTCGGCGTCGACTTCTCGCCGGGGCCTACGGACGGCAGCCGCAAGACGCCGTACATCTTCCGCGACGGCGACCGTGAGATCGAGTGCGCCGATCAGCTGCGCAAGGGGAGCAACCCCATCACCTGCCTGCGGATCTACTTCACGTCATCCGAAGACGGCGGTTTCGTGATCGGGCACGTGGGACGGCAGATCGAAACCGTGGTGCCGAAGGTGTGAGACGCGGGCGGGCGCTGCGGCGCCCGCCCGGCGTGTGGTCTCAGGGCGCGGTTTCGTGGAACACCACGCTCGTCTCGTGCTGCAGGGCGCGTCGCAGCGCCCAGGCATCGGAGAACAGCACCACGACGTTTCCCTTGTGATCGAACAGCTTGAGGCGCCCCTGCCCGCTCGCCACCCGCTCCACGTCGGCTTTGGCGCCGGTGAGCCAGCGCGGCCAGCG
>CANJOX010000080.1 GCA_947475795.1 Gemmatimonadota bacterium | reverse complement strand
TCCCAGCACCCCGGGCAGTGATTCCAGATTGCCCGCATAGGTCAGGTTGTCTACCGTCGTGACGTGGTGGCGATCGTCGACCAACAGACGGCGGACGAGTGCCGACCCGATGAAGCCGGCGCCGCCAGTAACCAGAATGCGCAAGCGGTCGCCGTCTGTTTGCGCGACACCCTGCAGCCGCGCCTGCTTCACGTTGATGCCGGTTGAGTGGCTGCTCGTCGCCGCGCGATTTCGGCAGGCGTGAGGAACGCGCGCAAGTCGATCCGCTTCAGGCGGCCGGGAGCCGAACCAGCCTGAGACTGGATACCGACGATGTTGAGGAGCTTGTCCGCACGTTCGCGAAAGCTGAAACCCTCGGCGACAAGCGCCTGACACCGCTTAACCAGTGCCCGTCGTTCGGTCTCGTTGTTCAGATAGTGCGCGCACAGGCGTTCGAGTGCCGCGAAACTGTCGTAGGTGGGGATCGGGCAGTCCGGTCCGAAAACCCGATACAGATCTGATTGTTGATTGTACTGGGTAATCATCAAGGCGTTGGACGCCATCACGTCGATCACCCGGTACTGGACGGCGTCAGCGGCCACGTGGGCCTGCGGCATGTTGATGGAGATCTTCGAGGCGTTGTAAACTCTGCGCAGGTCCGCATGCGTGGTGAGTGCCTCTGGCTGCAGCGCGGTGAACACGGCCGCGTCGTGGCGCAACAGACTGCGCCATCCGTCATTGCCCCAGAGCGCCAATCCGAGTGGCGCCAAGCGCTGCACCACTTCCACGCGGCTCCGATTGGTGAGCACGTTCTGTAACTGTGCCGTGAAGTACTCGAAGGACCAGGGAATGGTTTTGATCAGCGCGAAGTCAGCGCCATTCTCCTCCTCAAGGGATCGCAAGTGGCCATCCCTCGCCAGGCGTGTCAGGCAGCGGCCCGTCAGCGCGTAGTACGACGGATGCTCCGCAACCGCGTTGAGATACAGCTGAAGTTTCTCGTCGCCGACGAGACTGGCGACCCAGCTGATCGGATACTCCGCGGTCTGATCCGGCAGGGTGGGCGGTCTGTCGAGATGCGTCGCTGGCAGCATGAAGTGCAGGCGGCCCGCCACGCCCTCTACGTGTGCCAATAGCTGTCGTTCCAAGGTCGACGACATCGCAACGATCTCGATCTCTTGGCGAAAGGCGTCGTATGGTCCGTTCCGGGTGTTGTCGAACACATGCGATAGATCATCCACGATCACCGTCGCGATTTTCCCCTTGACCGCACGCACTACTTGGGGAATCAGCATCGAGTTGTTGAACGAAATCGCCGCCGCGTAGTTCTTTGATTTAAAGAAATACTCCATCGACGCGAGATCGATCAGGTCGGTTATTCCGTAGATGCCATGCTCTTCGGAGAGTTGATTGCCGAAGTACAAATCGATGTTCACCCCGGCGCGCAACAGAGACTGGACGGTCTCTTCCATGTAGGCGTCAAGCCGGTGCTCCAAATTCCACGAATAGCCAAAGAATGCCACCGTCTTGCCATCGTCCGTGCGGGCATTCAACCGGCCGGCCGCCTTCTTCTTGTTCTTTTTCATGGGGGGACGAGTAAGAAAATATCTGCACGGTACTCGTTGACGTCCGCGCTCGATTGTACCAGCTGTCCGTACAGTGCACCAGAGAGCGGATCACGTTGAGGTCGAACCCCCGCGTCGTTCCGCCTGTGCTCGCGCCCCCTCACGTCACGCCGCGAGGAGTGACTCCAGCTGGCTGATCACACCACGCCAGTCATTGGGCTGTTGCTGGCGGATGAGCGTTGCACTCGGGTACCACGGCGTATGATCGGTGCCGAGCCCCCAACGCCAGTCGGGCGTAAAAGGGAGCATGACGTAGGTCGGCAGCCCCAGTGCTCCTGACAGATGGGCGAGACCCGTGTCGACGGACACGAGGCCGTCGAGCGTTTCGAGTAGCCTGGCCGTCTCGAGCCAGCTCGCCGACAGCGGGGGCGTGGCAAGCCGCTCGTGCGCGATGGGCGGCGCCGCACCGTATTGCATCCAGACCCAGTCGATGCCCGGCATGTCCAGCAGCGCGGGCAGCAGCGTGTGGTCAAAGTCGCGCAGGGTGGTGGCGAGAAACGCCGGATTCCCCTGCCACACGAGACCCAGCGTACGTCGTCCCGCAGGTGGTGTCGCCGACCCGCCGGTCGGGCGATCCGTGCCGGTGCGCAGGTACGGCACGCGACCGGCTGCCACGTCGGCGCCGGTGCCCAGCCAGTGCGGTAGCGACAGCATGGGGACATGCCAGTCCGTGACCGGTGCCTCGCCTTTCACGACCGCGTCGAATCCGCTGGCGGTGAACAGCGACAGTGCTCCCGGATGGCATTCCACCACCACGCGCGCCGCGCCGCGTGCGGTCAGCTCGGGGACGTAGCGGATGAAGTGAAAGTTGTCCCCCTGCCCCTGTTCCGCCGTGACCAAAATGGACTGCCCGGCGAGCGACTCCCCGTGCCAGGGCGATGCGCCGGTGGCGGGCGGGGTGGGGAGCCCACGGTACTCGAAGTCCGCCCAGCCCTCGGCCGTGGGTCCCCCAAGCAATGACGTGAGGGCGCGCTGCAATCGTGTCGGCCCGTGCGCCGGACGCACCGCCTCCGCGCGATCCAGCCAATACCGCGCGCGGGTGAGATCGCCCAGCGCGTGTCGGACCTGAGCCGCCGTGAGCAGGAGCGCGGGCTGTTTGGGGGCGATGGCCATGGCGCGCTGGACGATCGGCCAGGCCCGCTGGGGGTCGCCAGCCGCGCGGGTGGCGCTGGCCAGGGCGCCCAGTGCGGCGGGATCCTTCGGGCGTTTCCGCACGACCCGCTCGAACAGCTCGCGCGCCTCCGACGGGGCACCCGCATCCAGCAGCGCCGCGCCGAGCTCGTACATCGCCGTCACGTCGCCGGCATCTATAGATGCCGGGCCAGCAGACGGGGCGGTGGTGTGAGGAAACACCGCCAGCAGCGCGTGGCGCACGGCCACGGTGTTCCCGGCCAGTCGCCAGGCATTCGCGACCATCAGGGCCACGGTGATCTCGCCGGGCAACGCGGCCTGCACGCGCATGAAGGCCGCTACGGCGTCGGTATAACGACCGGCATCGAGCGCCGTCTGCCCTGCCACGAGCCACGATTCGAGGTCGCTGGGGCGATCCGTCATGCGTGGTGTGCCGCCGGAGTGACGGTTCGTGCCAGCGTCGACACAGGTGGGGGCGAATTGTGACACTCCGTTCCATCCCGCCGTGGCATTCGAAATCTCCCGCTCAAGTTCTTCCGCACCCGGACGACAATAAACTCTGACCGCGATTCGATACTCGGATCCGGGCGAGGCACGGATGCCTCAGCGTACACATCAAGGAGGATAGTCTCATGCGTATCAACACGAACGTCGGCGCTCTTACCGCTTCCCGCAACGTCTTCATTAACAACATGGCGACGGAAAACAGCATGCGGAAGCTGAGCTCGGGTCTCAAGATCAGCCGTGCGGCTGACGATGCGGCCGGTCTCTCGATCGCCAACAAGCTGCGCACGCAGAGCCGCTCGCTCACCCAGGCGTCGTCGAATGCGGAGCAGGGCAATGCGATGCTCAGCATCGCGGAAGGTGCGGCGTCCACGATCCAGCGCATCATCGAACGGCAGAAGGAGCTGATCACGCAGCAGGTCTCCACGGGCAACAACAGCACCGTGTCGTCCACGCTCGGCACGGAAATCGCCACGCTCCAGACGGAATCGGCCCGTATCCTCGCGGATGCGGACTTCCAGGGCGCCAACGTGTTCGCGTCGCTCGTGTTCCAGGTGTCCGATGCGGCCACGAACGGCACGGTGACGGTCGACACGTCGCTGACGCTGACCGCGCTGGCGTCGGGATCCACGCTGGCCAATGCCGACACGGCGCTCGATGCGGTCAACGCCGTCCTCGGTAAGATCGGTGCCGGCCAGAACGTGCTGGACTACACGGTGCAGAACTTGAAGTCGGCCATCGTGAACGTCCGCGCGGCCGAGTCCACCATCCGCGACGTCGACATGGCGGAAGAAATGGCCACTTTCACCAAGAACAACATCCTGACGCAGGCGGCACAGGCCATGTTGTCGCAGGCCAACCAGGGCAGCCAGAATGTGCTGCAGTTGCTCCGCTAAACCTGGTGGTTTCCGGCGGGTGAATAACCCCGGGGTCGGCGAATTCGCCGGCCCCGGGGTCTGGCCTTAGCAAGTAGCAGGGAGGCGACGATGTCCAGTCCGATCAACATCAGTGGTCTGAGCACCGGTATTCAGTGGGGCGATATCGTCGATTCGACGATCAAGGCCTACGAAGCCCGGCAGGTCAAGCCGATCACCGATCGTATTACCAAGCGGGCGGAGCAGAAGACGGCGTGGACCAAGATGCAGGGTCTCGCGGAAACACTGAGCACGAATGCGCGCGCGTTGCGTCGCACCGGGTTCGGTGGTTTTGTCGCGACCGCGCCCACCAGTCCGACCACGTCCCGCTCGTTGTTGTCCGCCACGGCATCGCTGAACGCGACGCCGGGGCGTTATCGCGTTGAGGTGCTCCAACTGGCCGACACCGCCAGAGTGGGCGGTAGCTCGGTCACCGATACCACGGCGGCCCGTGGTCTCACGGGATCGATGTCGCTCAACGGCACCGCGATCGATATTGTCAGCACCGATACGCTGGCCGATATCCGCACCAAGATCAACGATGCCAACATCGGGGTGACGGCGGCCATCGTGAGCGAAGGCGGGACGGCCGGTCGGTTGGTGCTCACCAGCAACACCGCCGGGTCAACCGGGATCACGATTGCCGACGGCACCGGCGGAATGGCGCGCGAGCTCGGGTTCATTGATACCCGCTCCAAGCCCATCTCGTCGGCCAGCCTGGCGGCTGCCGCGGCGCTCGGATTGGCGGTGTATCCGCAGCCGGCGTCGATCCGCGTGGGAAACACGCTGATCACCGCCGATCTCGCCACCGAGTCGATTGCATCGATCGCGGCCAAGATCAACGCGGCGGGTGCCGCCGCGTCGGTGGAACCCGAAGCGTACGGCAACGAAACGCGGTATCGCCTGGTAGTGGACGGCAACGTCACTGCGGTTGACGGCGATGCGAATTCGCAGGCCATCATCGACGCGCTTGGGTTCGCGGCCGGGACCACCGGCAGTATCAAGCAGACGGTGCAGTCGCCGGTGTATACCGACTCGGCCGACGCCGTGGCCGGTGTCTCCACGTCGCTCGTCGGCCTCAAGGCCGGTGGCACGGCGTCGAATCTGGCGGTGGGCGATGCGATCAACATCCGCGGGATGCGCGGCGACGGCACGGCCGTAACCATCGGTCTCGTGGTCGGTGCCGGCGACACCATGCAGACGTTGCTCGACAAGATCAACGATGCCAGTTCGGGCTTCGGCTCGGGCACGCGAACGGCCACCGCCGCCCTCGGCAGCGATGGCCGGATCCGTCTGACCGATGACAGTGGCGGCGCGTCGCGGTTGTCCCTGTCGATGACGGTCACGCATGCCGACGGTACCAGCGGGTCGCTTGGCGCGGCCAGCACGTCGGTCGCCGGGCGCAGCCGCGAACTGCAATCGGGGAAGGACGCGATCATCCGCGTGGACGGGCGCGAGGTCACGCGCACCTCCAACACCATCACCGATGGCATTACGGGTGTCACGCTGTCGCTGAGCACGGCCGAACCCGGCACCGAGATCGACGTCACCGTGGATCGCGATGTGAAGGGGACGGTGGACTCGGTGCAGAAGTTCGTGGACTCGTACAACGAGATCCGGAAATTCTTCGACGAACAGCGAGTGGTGGATGCTCCGTTGTACGCCGACACGTTGCTGCGTGGCGTCGTCACGACCTTTCAGGACGCGCTGCGCACCGATGTGACGGCCAACACCACGTACAACAAGCTGACGCTGACCGGGCTGACGCTCGACCGCAACGGCATGCTGACGTTCAATCAGGACACGTTCAAGACGGCACTGAACGAGCAGCCGGCCGAAATTGAAGCGCTGTTCGGGTTTTCCGGTGTGGGGCAGGCGTTCGTGACGGCGACCGACAACGCCACCCAGTACGGCGTCGGAACGATCAGCTCACAGCTCAAGAACATCAACCAGAACACGATCGCGCTGAAGAAGCGTGAGGTGGATGCGCAGAAGCGCATCGATCTCCGCCGCGAGCAGCTCGTGGCGCAGTTCACGCGTATGGAATCGGCGATGAGCCGGCTGAATTCCCAGAGCAGTTCACTGCTTTCGAGCGTGCAGGGACTTCAGGGGAACAAGTAAGTGCCGATACTCAAAGCAGACGCCGTTCCGGCCTTGTCCTGACTCCAGCCATACACACTGATGTCCTACGCCACGCAAACTTCCTCGTATCGCGACATGGAAATCCAGGCGGCCGCTCCTGAGCGGCTGGTGGTGATCGTGTTCGAGCACCTGGTCGTGAATCTCGAGCGCGCGCGGATTGCGATGGAACGCCGCGATGTCGAACTGCGCGTCACGTCCTTGCGGCGTGCGCGCGGTCTGGTGGGTGAGCTCCTGGCCACGCTCGATTTCGAGCAGGGCGGGGCGATCGCCACCCAGCTGGCCGACCTCTACCAGTACATGCTGTACGAACTGGTGGACATCGGACAGCGGGGCGATGTGGTCACGCTGCGGAAGCTGGTGAACATCGCCACGTCGCTGCGCGATGGCTTTACGTCGGCTGCGCAGTCCGTGGCAGTCGGTGCCCGCCTCAAAACGGCGTAACCGGACTTCCTGATGACCGCGTTCGATACCATCCGTACGAGTCGTTTCGGTCGGCGCCTGCCCGGCAGCCGTCAGGCGGCGGCGCGCGATGCCCTCGCGCTCTGTGCGACGGCGGACCAGCTGGCCCGTGAAGCGGCCGAAGTGGTCGGTCACGACGACGACCGTCTGTTCAGCCTGCTGGAGCAGCGCGACGAGATGCTCCAGGACCTCTCCGAGCACCTGGTCATGTTGCGGCACGAGCGCCCGACGGCCGACAGTGCGTTGTATGCGGCCACGGAGCGGGTGGTGGATGACGCCGACGCCCTGCTCACGGAAGTGTCCGCGGCCCTCAGCACCTCGCACCGTGTCACGATGGAGCTGGCCGCCAAGGTCGCCCGTCGGACGGAAGAGATCCGGAGCGAGTTGGATGCCGTGCAGCGGGCCAGCAGTGCCGGTCTGGGCTACGGCGCGGCGGTCGGACCGCGCGTCGTTGACCGGCTGCGCTGACCGGAAGAGGACAAAATGACCCATCGTGCAGTGCCCCAGGAAACGTTCAGCTCCCTGCTGCAAGAGAAGCTCGACGAGCTCGATGCGGCCGCGGAGCATGAGGCCCTGCTGGTGCATGATGAGGTCGAGCAGCTCCGGCTGCACGCGGCGTACCTGGTGAGTCGTACCGATGGTAAACCGTGGCAAACTGGGGCTGAAGTGCGCTTTCAAGGGGACGTATCGGAATTGGACATGCCGCCACCCACCTTGGATATCAGCTACCCCGCACGACCGACCGCACCATCCATGGGAGCCTCCGCTGGTCCCGGTCGGGATTCACCCGTAGCAGTTCGGCGACAGGGACGTCGCGTTCCAGGATAAGAAAAAGATTCCGCGCTCAAGTTACCAGACATTCCTGCCGATAGTCCCTAGTTAGGAGGAGGAACCCCTATGCGAATCAACGGAAGTATCGATCCAGTCCGCTCGACGCCCAACGGCGCCCCTGCCGTTCAACGTCCGGCGCAAGAGATCACCCCTACGCCGGCGACCAAGCCGGTCAAGTCAGACTCGGTCCAGATTTCGGATGCCGGTCGTCGCCTCAACACTGAGCAGGCGAACGCCCTCAATCCGGAGCGCGTGGCCGAGTTGCGTACCAAGGTGCTCACCGGCGCCTATAATACTCTCGATGTCGTGGACCAGGTGGCGCGCCGTATTCTGACGCGCGGCGACCTGTAAGTCCGCGGCCCACTCCGACCGGCACGCTCAGGAGACCGGCTGTATGAAGTTCCTAGTGGTAGACGATTCCGCGACGATGCGGCGAATTGTGATCAACTCGCTGCAGCGGATCGGCTTCAACGAAACCGTCGAAGCCGGCGACGGACAGGAAGCGTTGGCCAAGTTCGATAGTTCGGTGAAGTTCGTCATCACCGACTGGAACATGCCCAACATGAGCGGGACGGAATTCACAAAGGTGCTCCGCTCGCGGGAGGACGGCCGCACCGTGCCCATTCTTATGGTCACGGCCCGTTCGGTGAAGGAAGACATCCTCACGGCGATGGAAGCCGGGGTGAACAACTACATCGTCAAGCCGTTCACACCGCAGGTGCTCAAAGAAAAAATCGATGCGCTCCTCCCAGCCGCTGCGGCGTGAGGATTGATCCATGACCAGCAACAGAGCGCAGGAAGTGCTCTATGAGTCCGAGGCCGCGCTCCGCCTCGTGGACCATGAGCTGACCGGCATGCATGACGCGCGTGATGCGGCGGAAGCCGAGCCCCAGGCCGCGGCCGTTCCGGAGTTGTCCCTGGCCGAGCTGCCGCAAATTCTCGAGCAGGCCAACGCGCAGATTCTCAACGTGCTCTCCCGGTTGCGCGCCAGCCGCGCGGCGCTGCAGAGTACCGCCCTCGAAAAGCTGGCCACGACGCACGAGAAGATCCGTGAAGTCACGTCGGCCACCGAGGATGCGGCCATCAACATCATGGATGCCTGCGACCGCGCCACGCAGATGGTCGACGAACTCGACACCATCGACGGCGAAGCCGTGCCGGATCGTGAGAAGGCCTCCGGTATCCGCTCCACCCTGCGCGACGAGCTGTTCCTCATGATGGGCGCGCTCCAGTTCCAGGACATCACCTCGCAGCAGCTGGCGCATGCATCCGCCGTGCTCGTGGAGATGGAGGAGCGCCTCCTCGATGTCGCACGCCTCTTCGATCACAATGTTGATCAGGCGCGGGCGGACCTCACCGCCACTCAGGGCTCGGCCGACGAGACGACGTACGATCCGAACGCCACGACCCGCAATGCCGAAGGCCGTCAGGCGCTCGCCGACGAGATCTTCACCGCCGTCCGCGCTCCCGCGGCGTAGCGTCCCCCCACGCTCCGACGCGTGATCGCAGCGGCCCGTACCTTCATCGGTACGGGCCGTTTTCGTTGATCGCGCAGTGGCAATACGGTGGTGGCGGCATGACGATCGCGATTGCGCTGCCGCAGTCAACCTCGCGGCACAACCAGCCGATACTCTGCGGTGATACGGGTGCCCGCGTGGGCACCGCATGCCGACTCCCGACGGTTCGCCTGTGCCCTCTCTGAATCTCGATGATGCCGCGACGCTGCTGATGCAGCTGGAGGCCACCGACACCGCTGACCTCGCGATCCTGCGCGAGGGGTTGATGGATCTCGCGTTCGAGAATGGTGTGCCCAATGAGGCCCAGCCCTTCGTGGCGCGCGCCGCGCGCGTGCTCGGTACCATCGTGAACGGGACGGCCCCCGATGTCCCGGCCGCGTTTGCCGAGGTCGGTGAAGCGCTCGAGGGGGCCATGCGCGCCAGCGAAGGACGCGCGCCGGCACCCGCGCGGGTGGTCGTGCCGGCCGCGCCCGTCGTGGCCGTGGCGCCAGAGCACATCGGCGTGCGCCCCGACGATGCCAGCCTCGATGTGCTGCCGGACGACGCCGATCGTGAATTGCTCCCCGACTTCCTGACGGAAAGCCACGAGTGCGTGGTCCACTCCGAAGCCGCGTTGTTGCAGCTCGAGGAGTCGCCCGACGACGAGGAAGCCATCAACACGGTGTTCCGGGCCTTTCACACCGTCAAAGGAACCTCGGCTTTTCTCGGGCTCGCCCGGATCGCCGCATTCGCTCACGAGGCCGAATCGCTGCTGAGCCGTGTGCGCGACAAGGAGATCGCCTACACCAAGGGGTGTGCCGATCTCTCACTCCGCTCGGCGGACATGCTCAAGGCCCTCTTGATGTCGGTGGAAGCCGGACTCAATGGCGATGGCCGTCTCCCGATTCCTGACGGGTATCACGCCCTGCTCGACGCCCTGGCTGGCTACGACCCGGCGACGCCGCCTGCGACAGTCCCGCGAGCGTCCGCACCTGCGTCCGCACCTGCCTCCGCACCCGCGTTGGTGGCTGTCGCGCCCGCGATGGCCATCGCTGCTCCGCCGGTGAGCTCGGCCGTTGATGCCCCCGCTGCCGCACCCGCGGCCAAGGGGCGCGTGGAGTCCAATGCCGACGCCACCATCCGCGTGCGCACGGATCGCCTCGATCGCCTCATCGACATGGTCGGCGAACTCGTGATCGCGCAGTCGATGATTGCCGGCGACACGCTCTTCGCGGGCGGCAAGCAGCACGATCTCCAGCGCAAGGTCACGCACGCCGGCAAGATCGTGCGCGAACTTCAGGGCCTCAGCATGTCGATGCGCATGGTCCCGCTGCGCGCGACGTTCCAGAAGCTCACGCGCGTCGTGCGCGACACCGCCTCGAAGGCCGACAAGATCGTGCAGTTCGTGACGGAAGGCGATGACGTCGAGATCGATCGTAACATGGTGGACGTCCTCAGCGATCCGCTGGTGCACATGGTGCGCAACGCCGTCGATCATGGCGTGGAAGGGCCGGTGGAGCGCGAGGCGGCCGGGAAGGCGCGCGTTGGTGTGGTCCGGCTGCACGCCTACCACGCCTCCGGCAACGTGGTGGTCGAGCTCAAGGACGACGGCCGCGGACTGCACCGCGACAAGATCGTCAAGAAAGCCATTGAGAAAGGGCTGATCGAAACCGACAAGGGGCTCACCGACAGCGACGTGTTCAACCTCGTGTTCGCGCCCGG
>CANJOX010000079.1 GCA_947475795.1 Gemmatimonadota bacterium | reverse complement strand
TGCCGGCCAACGGCAGCACGCTGCCGCGGCTGCTCAAGAACGCCGGCTACCGCACCGGGTTGGTGGGCAAATGGCATCTGGGGTATCTCCCGGAGTACTCGCCCAACACGCACGGCTTCGACTACTTCTACGGGTTCCTGGCCGGCTACATCGACTTTTACGCGCACACGCGCGGTTACGACGGCCTGCCCGATCTCAACGAGAACGGCGTGGCGGTCAGCGACACCGGCTACATGACCGATCTCATCACGTCGCGCGCCGTGCGCTTCATCGAGAACAGCCGTGCCGAGCCGTTCTTTCTCGAGGTCGCGTACAACGCCGCGCACTGGCCCTTCCAGCGCCCGGGGCATCCTACTCGCGCCGCGAACACCGGACGCTTCCAGGGACCCGAAGATTCCATCCCCGCCACGCGCGCCGATTACATCGCGATGCTGGAACACGCCGACGCTGGCATCGGCACCATCATGGCCACGCTCCGCAAGCGCGGACTCGACCGGAACACGCTGGTGATCTTCACCAACGACAACGGCGGCGAGTGGCTGTCAAACAACGCGCCGCTGTTCCATCGCAAGGACACGCTCTGGGAGGGCGGCATCCGCGTGCCGGCGATCTTCTGGTGGCCGTCGGTGCTGCCGGCTGGACGTATCGCCAACGCCCCGGGGATCACGATGGATCTCACCGCCACCGTGCTCGCCGCAGCGGGCACGGCGATCCCGGCGAACTTCGAAGGACGTGATCTGGTGCCGATGCTGTCCGGGCGCACCACGGCCGGGCACACCACGGCTGGGCGCACCACGACCGAGCGCGTCGGCGAGACCGCGCTGGCCGACCGCCCGCTCTTCTGGCGCATCGATGCGCGCGAACGGCAGCAGCGTGCCGTCCGCCGCGGGCGATGGAAGCTGCTGATGGACGGCGACGATCTGCTGCTGTTCGATCTGCCGCGCGATATCGGCGAGCGGCACGATGTCGCCGCCTCGCACCCGGCGGTGGTGCGCGAGCTGCTCGCGCTGCTCACCGCGTGGGAAGCCGACGTGGATGGCGAAGCGAAGCGGGGCGCGGCGAGCCGCTAGACGGTCGCTGTCGTCATCGCCGTCGCGCCCGATGCGACGGCGCGCTGCGTGGCCACCAGCGCCGCGGTAAGCGCGAGCACGCCGGTGAACTGGTGCAACACCCCCAGCGGGACGGGGACGGCCAGCAGCAGCGTGGTGATCCCCAGCGCGATCTGCACGGTGATCACCGCGCCGAAGGCGTAGACGGCGCGCTGCACCGGCTGGGGCAGCCGTGCACCACGCGCCCGCCACGCCAGCGTCAGGATGAACGTCGTGACCGCGATGGCGAGCACCCGATGGTGGAACTGCGCCGCTGCCGGGTTTTCGAACGCGTTGCTCCACCACGGCGTGAGGGTGCCATACCCGGGGGGCACCACCTGCCCACCCATGAGCGGGAACTCGTTGAAGATGCGGCCACCGCGAAGCCCGGCCACAAAACCGCCGGAGAGCACGGTGATCCCCAGCAGCGCCGTCGCGCCCAACAACGCGCGCCGCCAATGCCGCGACGTGACCACGGGGTCATGGCGCTCGGCCGGCGAGCGCTCGCGCAATTCGCTGTACGTCCACACGCTCACCGACAGGATGCCGAGCGCGAGCCCCAGATGCGCGGTGAGCCGGTAGGCGCTCACGCTGATGCGCTCCACGAGGCCGCTCTGCACCATGTACCAGCCCAGCGCCCCCTGACACAGGGTGAGCAGCGGCAGGGCCGTGAGACGCACGCGCAACTGTCGCGGGATACGCCCGCGCACCAGGAACAGCAGCCACGGGATCGCGAACACCAGCCCCACCGTCCGGGCCACGTTCCGGTGGAACCACTCCCACCAGTAGATCCACTTGAACTGGCTGATGGAGATGCCGGCGTGCGTGCTGCTCGCCTGCGGGATCTGCTGAAATTTCGTGAACTCGGCCGCCCACGCCGCATCGCTCGACGGTGGCAACGCCCCGGACACCGGTTTCCACTCGGTGATGGACAACCCGCTCTCGGTCAGCCGGGTGATCCCGCCCACCGCCACGGCAAAGAAGACCGCCACAATGGAGAGCAACATCCAGCGGCGCAGCGCGAGGCGGTCGCGCTCCGGGAGCGCACCGGGGAGACCGAGGTCGTTCGGGACTGACATGCGAGAAGGCTGACCGGGGGGCCGAAGACGGTCAAGGGACAACGACGGCGCAATCCGCGCGCGGCATGAACGCGCTGCGCGGACTGGCCCGTCCGGACTCGGGGGCTACGGCGCCGACGGCTCTGTCGCCGATGTGAGCGGCGGCAGCACCACGTCGGCGTCCCGTCCCCGATACGTCGCGATGGCCCACGCGGCGCCAAGGCCGGCTTCCACGTAGTACAGCAGGCGCAAGGGGACGACGCCACAGGTGAACACCACCCCGCGGGCGCGCAGGAACCACGCGAACAGTGGGGCATTGCCGAGCAGCACTGTGAGCACGCACGCCACGGCAACGGCCACCAGCGCACTCCGCTGCGTGACGACGGCCGCGAGGCCCGCGACCAGCGCGAGTGCGGTGAGCACGGTGAACACTTTCTCCCGCAACTCCAGATTGAGCGGCCCGGGCTGCATCGCTTCACCGCGGCGCAGGATCAGCCGCATCCACGGGATCGCGCGGTCGTGCAGATCAGTGCGGACCATGCTGCGCAGCGTCCAGTGCTTGAGGTGCGTGCCCTGCAGCGCGGGATCGAGACGGATACGCGCGCCACGCGCGCGCAGACGGTAACCGAGCTCGATGTCTTCGATCTGCGGCCGCGGGTACCGCGCCTCGTGAAATCCGCCGGCGGCCAGGAAGAGGTCGCGGCGCACCGCGCCGCAGCCGGCCCAGAACGTTTCGGCGTCGCCGCGGTGCGTGGCGTGGACGTAATGGTGTACCAGGTTGCGGTACTGCGACAGAAAGCCGGTATCCGCGGGTGTTTCGTCGTAAGCGCCGAACACGGCGCCGAGCGTGGCATCCTGCACGAAGTGATCGACGAAGCCGCACAGCGTGGTGGGGGCCACGATCACGTCGGCATCCACAAACACCAGCACGGCGCCGGTGGCCACACGCGCGCCGAGGTTGCGCGCGTGCGCCGGACCGCGCGGACCGTCCTCCACGCGCAGCACGCGATCGGCCACCGCCCGCGCCACCGGTCCCGTATCATCGGCGCTGCCGTCATCGACCACGATCAGCTCCCACGCGTCGCGCGGCAGACCGCTGGCCACGAGTCCGTTCAGGCAGTGCCGCAGCATCGGCGCGCAGTTGAACGCCGGCACGATGACCGACAGGCGCGGTGCGGCCACCGCGACGGGCGCGGGCACGCGCACCACCACGGGATCTCCGATCACGTGCGAACCAACGTTTCGAGCAACAGCTCCGGGCATGCGCACCAGGGGGACAGGAGTGATCAAGATGGGGCACGCGCAATATGACGTGGCCGCCGGCTATTCCATAACTAATGACGCATATGCTTGTGTTCGGTTTATCGCCCGACCGGCGTGCGGCGCACCACCATCGGCGCCGACATCGCACCGCCACGCACCATCTGCTCCATCGGACGCTGCACGGTCACCAGCGTCGCACCGAAAACAGCCGGCGGCTGCACCTGTACCGTGCGGAACGCCGGCGGCAACCGCACCTCCGCCGTGACGGAGAAGCGCGTGGCGTGGCCGCTGCCGTCGGGCGCCGCCAGGCGTGCCATCAGCTCCGTCCGCAGCGCCTGCTGCACCTCCGCGGCCGCCGGCCACACGTAGCGCATCAGCGCGCGCGGCGGCGCCCCGTCGGCGCGCACGAGCAGCGTGCGCTCGATCTCCCGCTGGGCATCCTGCAGCCGCTGCGCGAACGCCGCCGCCGGCAGACTCGCCAACGTCCCCAGTACCGGCGTGGCATTGGGGCGCGGGCCCTCGCGCTGCCGTAACACCGACGACCACGGCACCTGCAGGCGGACACCGACAAATCCCCCGTCACGCACGGTGAGGGTGATGCTTGGTTCCGCCAGTTCGTGCGCCCACGCCACCCCGCCCATCGTGCACAGGATCAGCAGCACGGCACCGACCACGCGCCGCGTCATCGCGCGCGGCAATACGACTCGCTCGCGGTGACCGCGGCGTTCGTGACGAAGACGAAGCCCCAGCAGGTCGCACTCGTGCGCGTGTAGCGGATCTCGAACGTGTCCGCCCCCACGGTCCAGCGCATCGTGGTGGTGCCACCGACGGCGAGGCGGGCGGCGGTCGCATCGACGGTCATGTTGGTCACCCCGCGCTGCGGCGTGCCCGGCGGGCGGATCGGCGAGTACTTCGCTCCCTGCCCGGCCAGATCCGGACTCGGCACGCCGTGAAAGCACGACAGCACGTACGGGCTCACATCGGTCACGTGGTACGCGTATCCGGTGGGCGCGTTCGGATGCGTAACGGTATTGCCGCCGCACCCCGCGTCACGCGACGCCGTGGTGCCGTCGGGATTGCGGTAGCCGAAAATGGCGTAGCCATCGAGCGCCCATCCCACGGGATGCGTGTCCCAGTACGTGGCCGACTGCTCCGACATCATGCAGGTGGGCGCGGCGTGATAGTGGTAATCGTCGGCCCGGCCGGCGTGTCCGTTGCACAGGTCGAGCTCACCCAGCACCTTGGTATCGCCGCCACCGGCCCCCGCGTTGCAGCCGCCCTGCTTGCACGGGTTGAAGATGGGGACGCCGTTCACCGCGATGCCGATCGGTCCGTCTACGGCCGCCGTTTTGGTGGCGGCCACCTGCGGCGTGAGCGGAATCCGCCAGGCGTTCGTGCCGGTGAAATTCTGCGGCAGCGGCACCTGCTGATTGGTGGCGGTGATGCCGTTCATCATGGCGTGCTTCGCCTGGATGCCGGTGGTGCTGATGGCCGCGTACGTGGAGTCACACGCCACCGACAGCGCATTGGCCGCCGCGAACGGCGTGAGCGACTGCTTCACGTAGCCGCAGTTGATCGTGGCGGCGGTGCGCGTGACCGACACGTTCAGCGCGGCCGTCTTGAGCGTGATCGACGCCATGGCGGCCGTGAGCGCCGCGCCGGTGACTTGATTGGCGGCGAGCCCCATCAGCGTGGGGCGCTGCGACAGCGCGTACAGCGTGAACGTGTACGTCTTGAGCCCCGGTCCCTGCGAACACGGCGCCGCATACGACAACCCGCCGCCGTCGTCGGCAAACCCCGGCGTCCCCTGCCCGTTGGTGCCGGTCGCAATGCTGCTGTCGGTCACCGGGAGGTTGTACAGCAGCCAGTTGTACTTGGTCGCGCCCTGCGTCGGGATGGTGGTCATCAGCATGACCAGCGACACCGTGCCCGTGGGGACTCCGCGCCAGCTCAGCGGCGGCGAGGTGGCGGCGCCGTCGCAGGTGTAGGTCACCGGCAGCGAGCCGTCCGCCGCCGTGGCACTGCTGGTGAGCGTGAACGTGGCCGGCGTGACCGGCGGCGTCACCGGCGGGGTGATCACCGTCCCGGCCCCGCCGCCGTCGCCACCGCCGCAGGCCACCACCCAGAGCGCAGCGGACAGGACGACGAGCGGTCGCCCGCGACGAACAGATGACAGAGGAACGCGCATGGTCAGGAGTCCGTCAGGAAGTGGAACGCACAGACACCGCGCGCGGCCGGTCGGCGGCGCAGCGAAAGCCGGTGTTCTGGAGACTGGTGGTGGCCGTGGAATGCATGCGCGCCGCGACCTCGTAGCCGGCACAGTAGGTGGGATGACAGAGGAATGACCCGCCGCGCACGATGCGCTCGTCGACGACCCGCCGGTCGGGTACCGTGGCCTCCTCGAATCGGTCGGCGGTCCATTCCCACACGTTCCCCGTCATGTCCGACAGCCCATACCCGTTCGGGGGATACGACCCCACGGCGGCCGTGGTCACATCGCGATCGTGCGCCGCATGCTGCCGCGGGAACTCGCCCTCCCACACGTTGGCGCGCGCCGGCGACACGGGCTCGTCGCCCCACGCATAGCGCTTGGCCGTCAGCCCACCGCGCGCCGCCACTTCCCACTCCACATCCGTGGGGAGGCGCTTGCCCGCCCAGGCGCAGTACGCGGTGGCGTCCACGTGGGACACCTGCACCACCGGATGCGCGGCGCGGTCGGTGATGCCGCTGGCCGGTCCCTCGGGGTGCCGCCAGTCGGCGCCCGCCGTCCACTGCCACCACGCCCGCTCGTCGTCCAGCGGCACGGCCTGCGCCGGGGACACGAACACCAGCGCGCCCGGCCGGAGCGCCTCGTCCGACGGGCGCGGCGTACCCGGCGGCAGCTCACGGGCCATCGCGTCCCAGTCCACCGGCTGCTCCGCGGTGGTGCGATACCCCGTGCCCTGCACGAAGCGCGCAAAGTCGGCGTTGGTGACCTCGGTGCGGTCGATCTGGAAGCTGCGCACCGCCACCGTCGCTCGCGGGCGGGCGTTCGCCGCCTCGCCGGCACCAGCCCCTACCGTGTAGCGGCCGTCGGCCACGAGCACCATGCCGGGGGTGGCCGCCACGGGGGCCGGGGGGGTGCAGGCGCCGAGGCTGGCCAGCGCGGCGAGCAGCAGGCCGGATCGGCAGAGGGCAGGAGGCGTCCGAAACATGCCGGTTGGACGGTACCGGCGCCCCGATGTTAAGCGCGTCGGATGGGGCGGGCGACCGTCATTAACGACCGCCACCGGCCGCCGTCGAACGCGATATGCCTCCCTTTTTGCGCGCGCTCAGCCGCGGGATCGCCGCCGTCGCCCTGCTCGGCTGCGGCGGCACCGCCCCCGCCGACAGCGCCGGCCCCACCACGCCCGTCACGCCGCCGGATACCAGCGCCCCGGCCCCGGTCATCCCGCCCCCCAGCGGCGAGTTTCAGACCGCCGTCCCGCCCATCGACCTCAACGTGATCCTCGCCCGCCCCACCGCCACGGGAATCACCATGAGCATCATGTCGGGGACCGCGCGCGACGTCCGCGTGACCTGGAGCCCCGGCAACGGGGAGCTCACGCGACGGGTCGCCGCCGGGATCCCGCTGCATCTGCCCATTACCGGACTCACCGCCAACCAGAGCTACCGCTACCGCGTGGCCGCCGGCACGTCGGTCGTGGACGGCGTCATGCGCACCGCCCGCCCGCGCGGGCAACCGTTCCGGTTCGTCCTGCAGGCCGACTCGCACCTCGACGCCGGCAGCAGCCTCCCGGTGTACACCGCCGCCCTCGGCAACATGGTGGCCGACAGCGCCGACTTTCTGGTCGATCTGGGCGACACCTTCATGACCGACAAGTACGCCGCGTACCAGAACGCGCTCGCACAGTTCTACGCGCAGCGCCACTACTTCGGTCTGGTGGGGCGGACCACCCCGCTGTTCATGGTGCAGGGAAACCACGACGGCGAGCAGGGCTGGCAGAGCGTCCTCGCTCCGTGGTCGGCCACGCAGCGGCTGCGCTATTTCCCCGGCATCGGCGCCGGCGACAATTACACGGGGTTGCCGGGTGCCCCCAATGCGTACGCGTTCGCGTGGGGCGACGCGACGTTCATCATGCTCGACCCCTTCGCCGCCACCACCACCAAGCCCGGGAGCACGGGGTGGGACTGGACCCTTGGCAAGCCCCAATACGACTGGCTCGCCAGCACGCTCGCGCAGAGCTCCACCCCCTTCACCTTCGTGTTCCTGCACCATCTCGTGGGCGGGATCGGTGGCGCGGAGGCGCGTGGCGGCGCCGAAGCGTCGGTGCTGTACGAGTGGGGCGGGGCGAACGCCGACGGGTCGGCCGGTTTTGCGACGCGTCGCCCCGGCTGGGCGCGCCCGATCCACGATCTGCTGCGGCAGTACGGCGTCACCGCCGTGTTTCACGGCCACGATCACCTGTATGTGCAGCAATCGCGCGGCGGCATCACGTATCAGGAAGTGCCGCAACCGTCGTTCGCCCGCGAAAACGCCACGACGAGTGCCACCGACTACGGCTACCTCTCGGGCACCCTGCTGGGCAGCTCCGGGCACGTGCGCGTGAGCGTGAACGGCGCCCAGGCGGTGGTGGAGTACGTGCGCGCCCGCGCCACCGCCGGGAACGGCGACGTGGCGCATCGATACACGTTGACGCCAGTTCCAAGACAGTGACCCGTCAGCCGGACCCGGTTGCCACCAGCACGGCCGCCAGCGCCACCACGGTCCGCGCCTCCGGCTGTGCTTGACATAGGGGTGGGGGGTATCTACGCATTGAGTATCGTGGCCGGCGCGCCCCTCGTGCCGACCGCCCTTGTTCACCCCCAGCGACCCGGACGCCCGCGATGCCCCAGCTCACCTTGCAGATCAGCGGCATGACCTGCGGCCATTGCGTGGCCGGCGTGACCCGTGCCCTGGGCGCCGTCCCCGGGGTCACCGTCGACACCGTGGCCATCGGCAACGCCTCGGTGCACTTCGATCCGGCGCGGACCACCCCGGCCGCGATCGCGCAGGCCGTGGAGGAGGACGGCTACCAGGTCGTCTCCAGCGCCTGACGACGCCCGTCCCGCCGACGGGACCGCTCGCGCCGGAGCAGCACGTGCACACCATCCGCATTCCCGTGAGCGGCATGACGTGCGCCGCCTGTCAGTCGCGGGTGCAACGCACGCTCCAGAAGCAGCCGGGCGTGGCCGACGCCACGGTCAACCTGCTCATGCATCACGCCACGGTCACGTTCCACGACGACGCGACCACGGCGGCCGCGCTCGTGGACGCCATCATCGACGTGGGATACGGCGCGGCACTGGCGGCCCCCGACCAGTCGGCCTTCGAGGAGCAGGAGGCGCGCGACCGCGATCTCGCGGCGGCGTACCGGACGCTGCGCACCAAGGCGATCGTGAGCGGCGCGCTGGGGGCCGTGGCCATGCTCGTGTCCATGCCCCTCATGAGCCAGCTGGCGGCGGATGCCGGCGCCGACGCGCACGCGAACGCGTCCACACACGGTGGGCTGGCGGGGGGCGATCCGTTCATGCGCTGGGCGATGACGGTGCTGGACCCGTCATTCCGCCGGATCGCGCCGTGGATGTACGCCGTGGACCCGCGGATCACCACGTGGGGGCTGCTGGCGCTCACGCTGGTGGTGATGACGTGGGCCGGGCGCCACTTCTATACACAGGCGTGGACGGCCTTCCGGCACCGCGCGGCCGACATGAACACCCTGGTGGCGGTGGGGACGGGCGCCGCCTTCCTGTACTCCCTGCTCGCCACGGTGACCCCCGGCTTCTTCCTCAGCCGCGGGGTGGCCCCCGATGTGTACTACGAAGCGGTGGTCCTGATCATCGCGCTCATCCTGACGGGCAACACCTTCGAGGCGCGGGCCACGCAGCGCACCTCATCGGCGTTGCGGGCGCTCGTTGGGCTGCAGCCTAAAACGGCGCGTGTGCTGCAGGGAGAGGCGGAGCGCGACCTTCCCATCGCCTCGGTGGTGGCCGGCGACGTCGTGGTGGTACGCCCCGGGGAGCGGATTCCGGTGGACGGCGAGCTGCTCGCGGGCGCCAGCGCCGTGGACGAAAGCATGCTCACCGGCGAGGCGATGCCGGTGGTGAAGGGCGTCGGTGACCGCGTGATCGGCGGAACCATGAACACCACCGGGGCCTTCCGTTTCCGCGCCACGACGCTGGGCGGCGACAGCGTCCTCGCCCAGATCGTGCGGCTCATGCGCGATGCGCAGGGGTCGCGGGCGCCGATCCAGCATCTGGCCGACCGCATCTCAGGGATCTTCGTGCCCACCGTGCTGGGGCTGGCCGTGCTCACGTTCGTGGTGTGGTACGCCGCGGCCGAGACGGCGCCGGTCGTGCGCGCGCTGGCGGCGGCGGTGTCGGTGCTGATCATCGCCTGCCCGTGCGCCATGGGGCTCGCCGTCCCCACGGCAGTGATGGTGGCCACCGGGAAAGGGGCCGAGCTGGGGGTGCTGATCAAGGGGGGCGAGGCGCTGCAGCGGGCCGGCGAGGTCACCACGATCGTGCTCGACAAGACCGGCACCGTGACCGAGGGGCGCCCGTCGGTGACCGACGTGGTGCTCGTGTCGGGGCCCGGCGAACCGACCGGCGAACCGACCGGCGAAGACGCGCTCCTGACGCTCGCCGCCTCGCTGGAGTCGCGCAGCGAGCATCCGCTGGCCGCCTCCATTGTGCGGCGGGCCCGCGAGCGCGGACTCCCGGTGGCAGAGCCCGCCGAGTTCGTGTCACACACGGGACGTGGGGCGGTGGGGGTGGTGCACGGCCGGACGGTGGCGGTGGGGAGTGCCGCGTTGCTGGCCGAGTCGGCCGTGTCGGTGGCGGCGCTGCAGCCCGCGGCTGACCGGCTGGCCGGCGAGGGGAAGACGGCCGTGTTCGTGGCCATCGACGGCCGGTTGGCCGCCCTGATCGCCGTGGCGGACCCGATCAAGGCCGGCTCGCGCGATGCCATCGCGCAGCTGCGGGCGATGGGGCTCGACGTGGTCATGCTCACCGGCGACCACCAGCGCACCGCCGACGCGGTGGCCCGTAGCGCGGGGATCGACCGCGTGGTGGCCGGCGTGCTGCCGGCGGGCAAGGTGGCGGAAATCGCGCGCCTGCAGGCGGAGGGACGCGTGGTGGCCATGGTCGGCGACGGGATCAACGACGCCCCGGCGCTGGCACGGGCCGATGTGGGGATGGCGATCGGCACCGGGACGGACATCGCGATCGAGGCCGGCGACATCGTATTGATGCGGGGCGACCTGCACGCGGCGGTGCAGGCCATCGCCCTCTCGCGGCGCACGATGCGCACCATGCACCAGAATCTGTTCTGGGCGTTCGTGTACAACGTGATCGGGATTCCCGTGGCGGCGGGCGTGCTGTTCCCCACGTTCGGGATACTGCTCAGCCCTGTGCTGGCCAGCGC
>CANJOX010000078.1 GCA_947475795.1 Gemmatimonadota bacterium | reverse complement strand
GTGTGCATGACGCGGGCCTCAGCCGTGGGCGGCCAGCGCCGCCTCGAGGGCCGCGTGTGCGTCACCCAGGGCATAACCCTGCACGTGCGCTTCGAAGGCCGTGAAGCCGTCATTGCCGAGCAGCGCGCGGAACACGTCGCGATGGGTGTCGAGATCCTCGGCGGCGTCGGCATCGAAGTCGGCGAGGCGCTGCAGCATGCGTTCCACGATGGGCCGTCCCGTGGCGGGATCGAAGGCGGCGACGGGGGCCGCCGCGGCTACCACGGGGGCCGGCGCGTAGTCCGGTCCGAGCCGTTCGATGAGCAGGGCCATCTCCGCGGCCAGCGCGTCGCAGTACGGCGCGCAGGCGTCGGCATCGGCGCCGTCCCCGATGGCCTTTTCCAGCACGGCCCCGGCGGCCTGCACGGCCCCCGCCCCGAGGGAGCCGGCCACGCCCTTCACGGTGTGGGCGAGCCGTTCGGCGGTGCCGCGATCGCTGCTGGCCAGACAGGCACGGATACGGGCGCCGGCGTCGGCTTCCTGCGCCACGAACTGCCGCAGCAGCTTGACGTACAACTTTTTATTGCCGGCCACGCGAGCGAGCCCTTCGTCGACAGCGAGCCCCTCGATGCGCGGGAGGACGTCGGTCGCGACGGGCGCCGCGGGAGCAACAGGAGCAACGGGAGCCGCCGCGGTCGGCATCGCCGCGGACACTACGGCCGCCGCAGGCGCCGCAGCTGCCGGCACCACGGCCGCCGCCCGCGCCGCCCGCACCGCCGCCGCCCGTGCCGGCGCGTAGTACTTCTCCAGCGTGGCGAAGAGGATAGCCGGCGCGATGGGCTTGGAAACGTGGTCGTTCATCCCTTCGGCCAGGCAGCGCGCCCGCTCGTCGTTCGAGGCGTGCGCCGTCATCGCGATAATCGGCAGCGCATCAAACCGCGCATCGTTGCGGATGGCCATGGTCGCCTGGTGGCCGTCCATGATCGGCATCTGCAGGTCCATGAACACCACGTCGAAGCCGGTGGGGTTCTGGTCGAGATGCGTGACCGCCTCACGCCCGTTGTTCGCCACCGTGACGTGCGCGCCGGCCCCTTCGAGCAGCTCGATCGCGATCTGTTGGTTGATCTCGTTGTCCTCGGTGAGCAGCACGCGCACGCCCGCGCAGCGATCGAGGTCGCTATCGACGTCCGACACGCCGCCCGCGCGCATCGTGCCGGTTTCGGCGGCGCTGGCAAACAGCGTGACCAGCGTGTCGAGTACCATCGACTTACTGACTGGCTTCACCATGAAGCCGTCCAGGTTCAGGGACCCGGCGGCTTCCTTGACTTCTTCGCCGCTGAAGGCGGTCACCATGACCACCGCGGGTTGCGATGCCAGCCCTGTCTCCGACCGCAGCAGACGCGTGGTTTGCAGGCCGTCCAGCCCGGGCATGCGCCAGTCCATGAACACCACGTCGTACGGTGACGTGCCGTCGGCGTTGTGCTGCCGGATGGCGGCCAGTGCTTCAGCCCCCGAGCTCACGGAATCCACGGTGGCCACGAGGTCGCCGAGCGAATCCGTCAGGATCTCGCGCGCCACCGGGTTGTCGTCCACCACGAGCGCCCGCAGGCGATGCATCGCCTCGGGGACCATCGTGCGGCGGTCGGTGGCCTGACCGACGCCGACGCGCACGGTAAAGAAGAACGTGGTGCCCACGCCGGGCTCGCTTTCGAGCCCGATCTCTCCGCCCATCAGCTCCACGAGCGTCTTGCTGATCGTGAGGCCAAGGCCGGTCCCGCCGTGCTTGCGCGTGGTGGACATGTCGGCCTGCGTGAACGGCTGGAACAGCTTCGCGCACTGCTCGGCGGTCATGCCGGGGCCCGTGTCGCGCACCGTGAAGCGCAGCAGCACGCTGTCGTCCACGCGCTCGACCAGCGCGGCCTTGATGTGGATTTCGCCCTGCTCGGTGAACTTGACGGCGTTGTTGATGACGTTCGTGAGCGCCTGATTCAGGCGCAGCGGATCGCCGATGAGATCGACCGGCACCGTGCTCGGAATATCGACGAGGAACTCGAGCCCCTTGTCGTAGGCCTTCTGGCTGGTGACGGTGGTCACGGCGCGGAACACATCCTCGAGGTTGAACTCGGTGGCCTCGATGTCGAGCTTACCGGCTTCGATCTTGGAGAAGTCGAGAATGTCGTTGATGATGCCGAGCAGCGAGTTGCCGGCGGTGTGGATCTTCGAGACGTAGTCGCGCTGCTTGTCGGTGAGATCGGTCTTGAGCGCGAGGTACGCGAGCCCGATCACCGCGTTCATCGGCGTGCGGATTTCGTGGCTCATGTTCGCCAGGAACTGCGACTTCATCTGGCTGGCATTGTCGAGCTGTTCACCCTTCACGCGAATTTCGGCGTACAAGCGCGCGTTCTGGATCGCCATGACCGACTGCGTGGCAAACGTCTGCAGCAGGCTCACGCGCGACGCGTCGAACGCGCCGGGCTCGCGGCGCCGGATCACGAGGCCGCCGATGATGCGATCGTTGCTCATCATGGGGACGCCCAGCAGCCCGCGGAACCCGCCGCCCCGCTTGTTCGCCGCGCGCAGCTGATAGGTGGGGTCGTTCTCGATGTCCTCCACCATATGGACCCCGCGCTTCTCGGCGGCCATTCCCACCACGCTACCCGGGCCGATGCGGATACGCGACCCGCGCAGCGCCGCCACCATCTCCTCTGGCATTCCCACGTTGAAGCGCGGATCGAACGCCCCCTCGTCCTCGTCGAACTCGTAGAGCGTTCCGGAGTCCGCTCCGCCCAACCGGACGGCTTCGGTGATGATCGTTTCCAACACGGTGTCGATATCGAGCGAGGCATTGACCACCTTCCCGATCTCGGCGAGCACCCGCATCTCTTCCTGTTGCTCGATCAGCTGCGTGCGCTGTTCCATCAGCGCTTCCTGCGACTGCGTCAGCGCGCCCGTCTGCGCTTCGAGTTCGTCCGCCTGTGACTGCGTGCGCTCCAGCAGCTCCTGCGTCCGGACGTTGCGCTGCAGGATTTCGAGCTGCAGGGCCACCACCGGCATGACCTCGTCGAGCAGGATGCGCTGACTGTCGGTCAGGGCGGCGAACAGGGCGAGCTCGATCACGCCCAGCACGGATTGCTTGGAGACAATCGGGACGGCCACCACGGAGCGCGGCGTGGCACTGCCGAGCGACGAGGCGAGCCGCGCGTAGGAGGGTGGGACGTCATTCCAGGTCAGCTTCTGCCGCTCTTTTGCACATTGTCCGATCAAGCCGTCACCGATCGCGACCGTCTGCCGGGTGGCGACGGCGGCGTCGAGGCCGTAGGTGCTCAGGCAGACGAGCGTGCTTCCGTCGGCCTGCGTGCAATACACCGACGCGGCACCCGTCTGCAGCTCCGGCATGAGCGTGGAAAGCAGCTGCCGTCCAAAGTCGGGGAGGCTGTCGGCCGACTGCAGGGCCGCCGAGACGCGCGCCACCATCGCTTTGAGCTGGCGTTGCCGCTCCACCTCATCGGCGGTGGTGCGGTAGCGCTGCAGCGAGCGCGCCACGTCACCGACTTCGTTTGTATCGTCCTGATGGTGAATGCGGACGTCGGTCTTTCCGGTCAGGAGATCGTCGACGTCGTGCTTGAGGGTGTCCAGCGGACGCACGACCTTGCGGTAGAAAAAGGCCAGCGTGAACAGCAGCAGCAGCGCCGCCGCGATGATGCACCCTTGGCGCACCACGCGCACGGTACGCGCACTATCCTGGGCGGCGGTGACCTCCGCCTTCAAGCGCTCGGTCACGATGTCACGGAACTGCGCGAGCCCTTCCAAAATGGCATCCTTCCGCGTGCGATACTCCTCGCCGTACACCAGCGCGATGGCGCGCGTGAAGTTCTTCTCGCCGGCCGCCGCAAACGCCTGATCTTCGAGGGCGATGAGGGCCGTGGATTTGGCCAGCGTGTTGTCGAGGAGGCGCGTTTCGTCGCCGGTGATCCCCAGCGCCTTGAGCTTCTCCACCGCCTTGGTGCGGTTGCGGTCACGCGCGACTTCCGTCTCGAAGTCCTCGCGCCAGCGCACGTCACCGGTGGAGGCGAAGGCGCGGACGTCGGCGGTGAGTCGGTCGGACCCTTGGCGCAGCTGATCGAGGGCGAGCAGCGCCGCCGGCAGTGCCGTTTCCGCCGCGGTCTGCGCGTCGACAAACTGGCGTTCGGCGCGGTTCGCGATGTACCAGCCGCCGAGCAGCGGCACGGCGACGAGCAGGATCAGCGAATTGGTGGTCTTAATGCGCATGAGTTGGTCCGGGCAGGATCAGCGTGGAGCGCGGCGACGGGCGCCGAGGGGCGGGGGCAGGCGGTGGTCGGAACCGGCAGGTCGTCGCCGGTGGCGCGTGTCGCAACCTGCGGACCATGCCGGTCATGCCCTCGTGAGTCAAGGCTGAGGCCGCAGTCGCTGGCTGCGCACTATATTTCCGGTCGAGGCTGCGGTCCCATCGGGGACGCTCATCCCGCGCCGCTTCGCCCTTTTCTCTCACTGCCCCCCGCCCATGTCCGCAGCTGCCACCTACACCCTTGCCGGTCGTCTGGACGGTTTTACGTCGGCCGCTCACGAAGCTGAGCTCAAGGCCCTGCTGGCCGGGGACGCGAGTTCCGTCACGATCGACCTCAGTCAGCTCGAGTACGTGAGCAGCGCCGGGCTGCGCGTGCTCCTGATGACGGCCAAGATGGCCAAGGCCAAGGGCGGCGCCGTGGTGCTCGCGTCGCCGACGTCGGTGGTGCTCGATGTGCTCAAGATCAGCGGCTTCGACAAGATCTTCGAAATCCGCAGCTGAGGCCGCGGCATGTCGAACGCGACCCCACTGTCACTGACGGAAGAGCTGGTGCTGGTGGCGCTCGATGACGACACCGGCCGCCTGATCGACCTGCTGCCGTTCTCGCTGGAAACGGCGATTGCGGCAGCGCTGGTGATGGACCTGACGCTGGCGGGACGGATCGATACCGATCCGGAGCACCTGTTCGTGCTCTCGCCCGCGCCCACGGGGCACGCGATCCTGGACGAGGTCCTCGCCCGGATCGCGGCCGAGCCGGCGCCGTTGTCCAGTGCGGAGTGGCTGCGGCGGCTCGCCATTCCGGGGCCGGCGTTGCGCGACCGCATTCTCGACCAGCTGGTGCAGCGCGGCGTGCTGCAGTCGGTGGAGAAGCGGTTCCTGTGGGTGTTCAAAACGCGCGTGTACCCGCCCACGAGCGGGCTGGAAGAGCGTGAGGTGAAGAGTCGCGTGATGACGCTGCTGAACACCGACGACATTCCGGAGGCCCGTGACGCGATGCTGGTGGGCTTGCTCCGCGCCACGGGGATCATGGAGCGGCTGCTCAGCGAGACGGAGTACCTGCGGCTCCGGGCGCGGATCGATCAGCTGTCCGGGCTCGAGGAAGTGAGCCGCGCCCTCACGCATGAGGTCGCCGAGTTGTACGTGCTGCTGGCGTCGGCGCGGGCCCCGATGGCGTAGCCGACCAGCGTCAGGGTTGCGGCGGCGGCTGCTGTTGCTGCAGCCACGCCCGCAGCTCGGGGCTGATCGAGGTGAAGCGCAGCCGTGACGGTGCGGCGCCGCTATCGCCCACACGCGTGACTTTCGCGTAGAGCTCGCCGGCCGGTGCGCCCTCGGCGGTTCCGGGCACCAGCAGCTTCACGTTGCTGAGCGCCACGAGCGGCGCGGTGGTGGCCAGCTCGCCGTCGCGCATGGAGCACGAGACAAGCGTTCCGTCGTGCGCGACGCGCCCCACCGCTTTGTCTTCGATGAGGAGGCACTGCACCGGCACCGGCACCGACAGCGGGTGCAGGTCGGCGTGGGTGGCGGGGAGGGCCAGATCGTGCGGCGCGCCGATCCCCGTGACCTCGAACAGCGCGATGCTCCGCGCCGAGCCCTTGGGCTCCACCGTGAACGTGTGCGCCACGGTCAGCGGGGCGCGGATGGCGTCGCGCGTGCTCTCCGACACCAGCAGCTGTCCGCCGGTGGTGTACGACTCAATGCGTCCGGCCAGGTTCACGTTGGCGCCCACGGCCGCATACTTCGTGCGTCGCTCGGAGCCGATGTTGCCCACGATTACGCGGCCGGTGTGCACGCCGATCCCCATTTCGAGTTCGGGGCCACCGCGCGCCTGCAACTGCGCGTTCACGCCGGTCATGGCGCACTGCATCGCGATGCCGCAGGCCACCGCCCGTTCGGCGTGGTCGGCGCGCGCCACCGGCGCGCCGAACATCACCAGAATCGCATCGCCGATGATCTCGTCGATCGTGCCGTCGAACCGGTAGATCACCTCGACCATCGCTTCCAGATACAGATTCAGCGCGCCGATGACCTCCTGCGGCGGCAGCTGCTCCGTGAGCGCGGTGAAGCCACGCAGGTCGGACATGAGAATGGTGAGCTCCCGCTCCTCACCACCGATCTCGAGTCCGTCCGGCGTTTCGAGAATGCTGGCCACGACCTCCTCGGACACGTAGCGGCCGAAGGCGTTGCGTACGAGCGCGTTGATGCGGGCCAGCTCCTCGTTCTTGCCGGCCAGCCCCACGCGTAGCTGGTTCATCGTGAGGTGCGTCTGGACGCGCGCCAGCAGTTCATGGGTGTTGAACGGCTTGCTCACATAGTCCACCGCCCCCAGCTCGAACGCCTTGACCAGATCGGCCGTGTCGGTCTTGGCGGTGAGGAAGATCACCGGGATCTCGCGCCACGCCGGGTTGGCCTTGATGCGCGCGCACGCCTCATAGCCGTCCATCACCGGCATCATGATGTCGAGCAGGATGAGGTCGGGGACGACGCGGTGCATCACCTCAAGCGCCTGCTCGCCGTTGGTGGCCACCACCACCTGATAGCCCGCTGGCTTGAGGGTGGCGGCGAGCGTCTGGATGTTGGCCGGGGTGTCGTCGACGACCAGGATGCGCGCGGTCATGGGCTGCCTGGGCGGGCGCGGGAGAAGGCGCAGGGGCGAGTCGGACACCCTGCGGCGGACATGATAGTTGCCCGGCCCGGCACGGGCGTCAAGCGCGAGCGCCCGGCTCTTGCCCAGTGGGTGTTCCGGGCGGTTATTGCAGTATGCCCTCTCTTGCCTTCTCGCCGCAGCCCCGCGGCGTATGACCATGGCATCCGGCCGCGCGGCCGTGCAGATCCGCGTGCTGGGGTGTTCCGGCGCGATCGCCGCGGGGTGCCGCACCACGGCGTTCCTGCTCGACGATCGCGTGCTGTTCGATTGCGGCACGGGGGTGGGCGAGCTCTCGGTGGAGGCGATGACCCGGATCGACGACGTGGTGCTCACGCACGCGCACCTCGATCACGTGCAGTCGTTGCCGTTGCTGGCCGACGTGGTGCTGGGGGCGCGCCTGGCCCCGCAGGGCCGTGGCGCCATCCGGGTGCACGGGCTCCCCGAGACGTTGGACGCGCTGCGCACGCATCTCTTCAACGGCACGATCTGGCCGGACTTCCTGACCATCCCGAGCGCCGCGCAGCCGATCCTGACCTTCCATCCGTGTGCGGTCGGGGACGTGCTGACCTTTGGCGAAGGGGCCGACGCCCGGCGGGTGTGGGTGCTCCCCGCCGTCCATCCGGTGCCGACCTGCGGGCTCGCGGTCGATACCGCCGACGGATGGTGGGTGTTCACGGGGGACTCGGGACCCAACCCGGCCTTCTGGGCGCAGCTGCAGACGGAGCGGCTGGCGCATGTGGTGGCCGATGTGTCGTTCCCCGACGAGCTGGCCGCGCTGGCCGTGCGCTCGGGGCACCTGATCCCGGCCACGCTGGCCGACGCGCTGCGCCAGCTGCCGGGGCGGGTGCCGGTGCACGTCACGCACCTCAAGCCGGGCGACGATGCGCGGGTGATGGCCCAGATCCTCGCCATCGACACGCCGCACCCGCTGTCCCGGCTCGCGCCCGGTCACGTCTTCGAAATGACGGCTACAGGCGGAGCCGCTCCAGCAGGTCGGTAAAGGCGACCTCGCCTAGCAGCGGGGCATACTCGTGCCGCGCGCCGAGGTAGATCACGTCGGCGTCGCGCTCGTCGACGGCCCGCTGCAGCCAGGCGATGGCCTCGTCGGGCGCCCCGCTGGCCAGCTGTGCGCGGGCAATGAGTGACGCGCCGACATAGCGCTCCTCGCGCAGTCCCAGCAGGCCGTCGCGCACCTCCTCCGCGCGCGACCGGTCGCCCATGGCGGCGGACACCAGCGCACCCAGCGTGAACATCTCGGGCGATCCGCCGGTGAGGTCGATCGCCTGCGCCACGCTGTCCTCGGCTTCGGCCACCAGGCCGGCCCCGAGCTGCGCCTGCGCCAGAAAGAAGTGCGCCATGCCGAATGTCGGGGCCAGCGCGAGCGTCTGGCCGTGGCGCGCGATGGCGTCGTGGCAGCGCCCGGCGAGGGCGAGCACGATGCCGGCCGTGGCGCTGATGGCCAGCGAGAGGGGGTCGAGCGTCTGGGCCTGCGCAATGTCGGCCATGGCGTCGTCGAAACGCGCCAGCGGCACCCACAGCGCCACGGCACGCCACTGATAGGCGGTGGCGTACGCCGGGGCGAGGGTAACGGCGCGGGCGAAGCTGGCTTCGGCGGCGGCCCAGTCATGCTCGTACGACGCCGCCACCATGCCGAGGGCGGCGTGGGGTTCGGCCAGCGACGGATCGATGGCCAGCGCCTTGCGGGCCATCTCGCGGGCGAGCGGCATGACCTCGTGCGGCGCGCGGGCGCCGTAGGTGCCGAGGACGACGTAGCTGTCGGCGAGTCCGGCAAAGGCGGGAGCGAACTTCGGGTCGCGCTCGATGGCGGCACGGAACAGGTCGACGGCCTCGGCGAGCCCCTCTTCAGTGCGCCGGTTCCACTGAAAGCGCCCCTTGAGGTACAGCTGGTAGGTCTCGACGTCAGTGGACGGGGCGGCGGCGCGCGCCATGGGGGCATGCGCCACCGGCGACGGCGCCGCGGACGCCCCCGACACCAGCGTGGTCTCCAGCGCGCCCGAGATGCTCGCGCTGATTTCGTCCTGGATGGCGAACACGTCGTCGAGCAGGCGGTCGAATTGGGCGTTCCACAGCTGCTGCCCGTCGGCCACGCGCAGCAGGGCGACCTTCACGCGGATGCGCGCGCCGCCGCGCTGCACGCTCCCCTCGAGCACATGCGCCACCTTGAGGGCGGCGCCGATGGACGCGAGATCGTCGGTCTTGCCGCGGAAGGCATAACTGGACGTGCGGGCGGCCACCTGGAGCGTGCGCAGGCGTCCGAGGGCGCTGATCACTTCGTCGGCGATGCCGTCAGCCAGGAAGGCGTTCTCGGGATCCTGGCCGATGTTGGTGAACGGCAGCACGGCGATCGAGGGGAACGCCGGCGCCGCGGCGGCCGGGGCGAAAGCCGTGGCGCGTCCGAGTTCCGTGGCGAAGGCGCCGGCCGTTGGGAAGCGGTCGGCCGGATCGCCGGCCAGCGACTTGGTGAGCGCCTGGACCACGTGCGGCGGCACCTCGGGGCGCTTGGTGTCGATCGGCGCCGGCACTTCGATGAAGCGCTTCGCCATGACCGCCTGCACGGTGGGGCCGGTAAAGGGCTGTTCGCCGGCCAGCATCTCCCAGAGCATGAGGCCGAGGCCGTACTGGTCGCTGCGGCCGTCGATTCCGCTCTCCCCCGCCGCTTGCTCGGGGCTCATGTACGCCGGCGTCCCGACCGCCACGCCGGCGCCCTCACCATCGGCGCCATCGGCACCGGCGTCTTCTTCCATCGACGCGGACATCGCGCGCGCGACCCCGAAGTCGAGCATCACGGCGTGCCCGGCGAGCATCAGGATGTTTTCCGGCTTCACGTCGCGGTGGAGCACGTCGGCGGCGTGCGCGTAATTGAGCGCGTCGGCCACTTCACGGGCCACCTGGATGGCGTCGGCCACCCCGAGCCGTCCTTCGCGATCGAGCCACGCGCGCACGTCTTCGCCGTCGACGAAGGGCATCACGTAGAAGGGGACGCCGTCGGCGGTGCCGGAATCGAGGAGCGGGAGGATGTGCGGGTGCGTGAGTCGCGCCGCCAGCTGGATCTCGCGCAGAAACCGTTCGGCGCCGAACGAGGCTGCGACCTCGGGGAGCATCACCTTGACGGCGACGAGCCGGTCGTGCTTCAGGTCGCGCGCGAGGTACACGCGCGCCATGCCACCGACGCCGAGTTCACGTTCGATGCGGTAGCGATCGGCGAGGGCCTGCTGGAAGGTCGTCACGGGAGAACCGGCTCCGGCCGGCGGCAGAGGAAGCGCGGCGCGTGCGTCCGCAACCGCTTCGAAGGATGCAGTATATCCCGTGCTCGCGGCCGATGCTGGCGCGGCATACCTTAGACGGTACGGTGCGGACGGGTCCGCGCGCCGGCGCGCCGACGCGCTCCCCCTCCCCGGTTCCTTCATGTTTTTGACACGTGTCCGCGCGCGGCTGCCCCAGCGCCGTGCGGCGGTGCTGGCCCTGCTGCTCACCGCCGCCTGCGGTGGTGAGGCGACACCGCCCGAGCGCCCCGTGATCGGCCTGATGCAGGTGGCGGCCATCGCCCCGCTCGAAGACGCCAAGGCCGGCTTTCTGCAAGCGCTCGCCGACTCGGGGTACGTGGCCGATTCGACGATCACGATCCTGGAACGCAATGCGCAGGGGGACATTCCCACCCTGTCGCTGATCGCCAACGAGTTCAAGCAGCGTGGCGTGACGCAGGTGGCCACGCTGGCCACCGTGACGTTGCAGAGTGCGATGAAGGTGATCACCGACCGGCCGGTGATTTTCGGCGCGGTGGCGAATCCCTACATCATCGGCGCCGGCACCACCCCGACCGAGCACCGCCCCAACGTGTCCGGCGCCGACATTCCGCTGCCGGTCGATAAGTCACTGGCGGTGGCGATCGAAGTGTTTCCCGCCGTGAAAACGTGGGGCACGTTGTACGATCCGTCGGATCCCTTTGCCGAGTTCTACATCGGCAAGACCAAGGCGGCCGCGGCGGCGCTGGGCGTCAAGCTGGTGATCGTGGCCTGCACGAGTCCGTCGGATATCGTGACGGGGGTGCAGACGCTGCGGGCGCAGGGGGCGCAGGGGATCATGCAGATCCCGAGTGTCATG